>NZ_JAMYOU010000050.1:0-24814 GCF_040319995.1 Mesorhizobium sp. M0815
CCAATGGCTGGCCAAACAGCGATATCGACGCCCTCATGCCATGGAATTACCAGCGCTGAACGGCCTCAGCTGCCCGCTTACCTTCAATCGAGGCCGGACTCTAATCTCAGATGGAGGAAATTACCCGTGGCAGGTCAAACCCACGCCGGAAACGAACTCAAAACTGGATAGAAACCGGGGGCAGCGTCATCGCAACATCGATTCCGACAAATGCTTCTCTATAATCTGCCACGGCTCGTCCTCCTGTGGTGAGGATCGGCTCGGCCCGCCCGAGCATACGGTCTTATGCTAAAGTGGATGTCGATTCGAGGTGAATAGACTCTTCGTAGATTTTTTATCTAGTTTGACCAAATCTTGTAGCGGAAAATGGGGCAATGTTGATTGGCGGCTTACGTCCGAAAAGGAGGTCACCTACAATTTTGCCGGTTGTCGGCCCTTGTGTCAGGCCAAGATGTCCGTGCCCAAAGGCGTAGATTATATCAGCGCTGACACGCGAGCGGCCGATGATAGGTAAGCTGTCGGGTGTGGCTGGACGATGGCCACTCCATTCAACGCCTTCCGTTTCCTTTAGGCCAGGGAGGTACAGTTTTGCAAGCTTCAACAAGGCATGAGAGCGAGCGTAGTTCGGAGCAGCCCTCAATCCTCCAAATTCGGCCGCGCCACCGATCCGCAATCCTACCGAAAGAGGTGTCGCGACAAACTTCCGTTCTGCGAAAATCACCTCTCGTTCAAGAGTGATTCCAGAGGATGGGATCGTGGTATTGTATCCGCGCTCGCTTTCGAGAAGCACATGATCGCCCAGAGTTTTTGCAAGCAATCCAGACCAGGCGCCTGCGGCTATAACTACTTTTTCCGCTTTGATAGCTCTACTGTCGTCGAGAAAGATCTCTCCGCCAATCGTCGCGGGATCTATCCGACTCACCTGACCTCTCACGACTTCAACACCGTTGGCTATTAGCCAGTTACGCAGTACTGCGACCACCTTCATTGGGTCGCTGACGTGAGACCATTGAGGTGTGAAAACACCGCCCTTCACGATCGATCCGAGCGCGGGCTCCATTTCCCTGATCTCAACCGCCGACACCTCTTTGGCCTCGATACCGAAGTCCCGCTTTCTGTCCCACTCGTGCTTATCTTGAAGGAGGCCGCTCTCACTTTCGTATACGGTCAGCGCGCCCTTGCGAAACAAGTCATCTGCCAGACCTACCTTATTGAACAGCGGTAAAAGATCGTCGTAGACACGACCGTTAATTTCTGCCAGCGCCTCTGAAATACGACTTGCTTGTGACTTTGTACCAGCCCTGGCGAAGTCCCAAAGCCAAGGCAGTAACAGGGGCGTGTGCGAGACCCGAAAAGCAAGCGGGCCGAGAGGATCAAGAATCCATTGCGGTACTTTCTTCCACAATCCAGGAACAGATGCGGGTATCACCTCTGTAACCGCAATGCCGCCCGCATTACCGAATGACGCCTTGTCCCCCTCAGGATCTCGGTCGATGATTGTCACTACGGCACCGTTTCGTAGCGCCTCATAGGCGACACTTAGTCCGATAATGCCGGCACCGATTACTATGACGCTCATTCGAGCCATGTGATTTTCCGTTTTTCGTCCGGGCATCCCGGAGGCGTTCGCCACGCCCTGCAGATTGGATCAGTGAACGGCCGCCAGAATTCGCGCCCGACCCGCTGTTTGTCCGCTTCGGCCCATTCGATGAAGAACCTCGCGATTCGAGATGACCGTTCATGACGAGTCGTGGACCGTCGGTATCGCCAGCAAACTGCGTAACCGGGTGAGGGATGCACGGGTTAGGCGCCTACGATTTCATACGGTATGCCGCGCTTTGAGAGGAAATGCTCCACCAAACCCATGGCAACTTTTGTATCCCCGGGAGAATTGGGTATCGTATCTGAATCAAGTGACGCATAAAATCAACCATTTCGCTTTCCCGTTCGTAAAAGCCAAGAAGGAGCTCACTCTTGATCTCCGTCATTTCTCATCGCTTTCCCGTTCGTAAAAGCCAAGAAGGAGCTCACTCTTGATCTCCGTCATTTCTCACTCTCATTTCAGCAACCTATCGCTTCCTAAATGTCGAGGTCGCGACGACTTTCTCTACCCGGCCTGACTCTTTTAGTTCGACTTCTGACTGACCCGGCCATGCGCTACGCATCTGAAAGTTGGCTGGCCGAAGATTTGCACTTAGAACGTTCAACCAACGCCACCTATGTTGGGCGCTCGCCCTACGAGAGCACTGGTATTCGTAAGTGAGAGGAGTGTTCCCCACCGTGGAAGACGGATTGCGTCGCCTTGATCGATGGCCCAGGTGTGCCTCCGCGATTCCGATTGCGCTGAAACTTGGGAAAGTCGGCGGAGGAGACGTCCAGCCGGAGACGATGGCCGGCTGCAAATCGGTTGGCGGTCGCCCACATGTCGATTTCAAAACGGTGGACTACGCCAAGGCGAAGCGCTGCCGGATCGGGGCCTCGATAGCGCGTCCGCAGCACGCCGCTTTGAAGCTGAATCGCCCGTCCGTCAGGAAAGACGTCGCTGATGCGACCATAGAAGTCGGTTTCGACCGCAGACGAACTGGCGTATAGAACGAGAGTAATCGGACCCACGACATCAAGATTATCAGTGAGGACAGCCGTCGTGTACGTCAGGACGTCAGGACGCTGCTGAACCGCAGCAATATCAACACTGCCAGGTCGGTAGACGTCGGAAAGGATGCTCCCGCCCATCGTCGGTGTTGGATCATCTGGGTCGTAGATGTAGCTGTCCGACGCCGTCGATCCTGCCGCGGTGTTCCAGTTTAGTGTTCCGCTGGGCGCGAGATATAGATGTCGCATCTCGGCCTCCTTCGGAGGCCAGTCCGAACAGGCACGCCATTCATTCGCGCCCATAAGATAATAGGTGACAGGAGGAATCTCTTCGACAGTACCATTTAGTACGGCCTTATACCAAAATTGAAGCAGCTCGGGGTCTTTCCGATAGATCCGCTGGAGGGCCGCGATCTCTTCTTCCCCTTCATGGTAACCGGGTACATTGTGCGCGCTCGGGGTGATCAAAAGCCGGCTTTGCGTGCGCACTGGTGTAAGGCTGTTCTGTATAAGCTGTTCCCAACTAAACAGCGTATCGCCCAAACACCAGTCGTACCATCCTGTGATAAACAGGGCGGGCGCGTGGAGAGCCTGGCAGAGTTGCCGCGCATTCTTTCGCGGGAATAAGAGCGCATCCGGATCAACCTCGTGGCCGAACAGGAAATTGAGTCTTGTCGTGCTGTCGGATGCAATACTGTCTTCGCCCAGGGCGGCCTTAAGCAGTTCGGCGCGCCCGTTCGGCTCTAGGCTATTGTAGTGTTTCCACAGCCAGCTCTTGCGTTTGCCTAGCGGGATGTCCATTAGACTAGGGCAATATTCGCGCAGGCTTCGGGGCATCGGCACGTCCATCGGCTCATCAAAATAGCCCGTCGCCAGTGTCTCCTCCTGCATCCTCGCTTCCATCTCGGCTTGCGGGATCGGTATCTTGTCCTCACCCTTCCCGACTGTGCGTGAATAGGCGTTGACGTACATATGAAACCGTACACCGTTGCTGGGCGCCAGCCCTAGGCCGGCCACCTCTGGCGCGATCGCCGTCATTTTTGGATGGGCCGCCATGCAGAATTGCGTCGCGCCGTCGTATGAGCCTCCCAACGAGCCAATGAAACCATTGTACCAAGCTTGATGGGTTATCCAGTCAACGAAGTCGAAGCTGTCTTCCCACTCATAGACATAGAAGTCCCAGGTATCGGGTTCGCTGTCGCCGGTACCCCGCACATCCTGACAAATCACTACGTAGCCACGCTGACAGAGTGTCGTTGCGATCGTCTCATAACCACCGCGACCATAAGGGGTGCGGATTGCAATACAAGGCGCAGGGGTTACTGGCGGCAGATGCAGATGCGTTGCCAAGCGAATGCCGTCGCGCATCGTAACCAATTGCGTCGCGCGGTTGATTGCCGTTCTAGAATAGATAGCGGGTGAACTTACCTCACCCGCTAGCACCGCGGCGAAGGCAGGAGCGTCATACTTCAACTGGCGCTGCCTTGGTTTGATTTTCTTCCCTTCAGACTGCATCTCATCCATAGGTAAAATTCTTTCATCAATGCGAGCACCGCTTCGGCAAGAGGCGCTTAAGATTCCGCACGCTTTCCACAATCGGAAGCATGGCCCTATCTGGCTAACAGCCAGTGTTTCCGGCCGAGCCAGAGATCGTGCGCAGCACGTTCATCATGCCTTCTGCATTCCGACTAATGTTGGATCCAAAATATCCCGAAGTGCGTCACCTATGACATTCAGCGAAAGCAGTGTCAGTCCAATGGCAAGTGCAGGTATGATAAGCAGATGCGGGTAGGACTGAATCGATTGTGCGCCTGCGGCGATCATCGTTCCCCAACTGGGTGTCGGAGGATCCACGCCGATGCCGATGAAGCTGAGGCCGGCTTCCAGCAGAATTGCATTCGGCACTACAAACGTAATTGCGATGAGAATGACGGGAACGGTGTTGGGCAGCAAATGGGTTCGAATAATGGACCCACCCGAAGCGCCGGAAAGCCGCGCCGCTAAGACATATTCGGCGTGCTTAAGCGACATGACTTGGGATCGAACCAGACGTGAGGTCGTGGGCCAGGAACTAAGGCCCAAGGTTAGGAGAACGCCAAGAATGCCTCCGGACAACCTATAAACCTCAGCCAGGGGGCTCAAAAAGCCATGTATATCACCACTTAAATACCCCTTCACGAAAGCCGCCATCAGAATAGCAAATAGGGTGTCGGGGAATGCATACATCGCGTCCACAAGACGCATCACGATGTTATCGGTCATTCCGCCGAGATAACCTGAGAGCACCCCGACCATTACGCCAATCGCGATTGCAACGATTGTCGAGGCTACGGCCACAACCAGTGACACGCGGGCGCCGACGGCAATGCGAGCAAGCACGTCGCGACCCAGCTCATCCGTTCCGAACCAATGCTGCACCGAGGGCGTCGCATTCCGATGCAGTACGTCGAGACTGTATGCATCATGTGGAAGAAGCCGCGCCAGAAGTGCCAACCCGACCAGGAAGACGAGAAACGCGATACTGACCATCAGACCGGGATTATGGACAGTCGCCCGTCCTATGTTCCAAAAATGTCGCGTGGCAACTCCTCCCTCGCTGTTCTGAACGTCGAGTGTGTTCATCATGTGTTCTCGGCGCGGACCCGCGGATCGAGCAGGAAATAACTAAGGTCAACTAATATGTTGATTGCAATGACTAACACCGCGTAGATGAGAGTTGTTGCGATGATCACCGGGTAATCGCGGGCAGCGACCGCAAGCACAAGGTACCGTCCAAATCCCGGTATCCCCGCAATGGATTCCACAAAAAATGAGCCCACCAGAACGCTAGACGCATAGGCGCCCACAACCGTAATGGTCGGAATGAGCGCGTTGCGACCCATATGATTGAGGACGATGCTCGAAGGCTTGAGGCCTTTCGCGCGAGCGGTCTTAATGAAATCCAGGTTCATGACTTCCAGCAAGCTGCTGCGGAAGCACCGAATGACCGCGCCGAGAGGTGCGAGCGCGAGCGAAAATATAGGTACTATGGATGAAGCTGAGAACAGGCCGTGCCAACCGAAGGTCGGCACCCAACCAAGACCAACCCCCAACGATACGATCAGAATGGACGTAATAACATAGGTAGGCATCGAAATCCCTATCGTGCTGAGGACGCGGATCGCTCCATTGATGATCGAATGTCGGCTTAGAGCTGCAAGTGCCCCGAGTGGGAGACCGAGAACTACTGCTAACACCATCGCTGCGGCGCCCAACTTCAGTGATACGGGAAGGAAACGTTCAACGATATCAGAAACATTCATCGTCCGGTCTCGAAACGACGGACCAAAATCGCCGCGGAAAGCGCCTGCAAGATAGCTAGCATATTGGACGTAAAGCGGCTGATCGAGATGATACTTTTCGTCCAATCTTGCCTTAACAGCTGGGTCGATCGGCCGGTTTGATGTCGCGTCCCATGGTGACCCAGGAGTCGCATGCGCAATGAAAAACACAAGTGTAAAGGAAACTAGCAGGGTAGGGATGCCCGCCAATAGCCGTTTTATAGCATAAATCAGCATTTGGCATTCCTCCCTGCAGATTTCTCGAAGTTCTCAACTACTGAAAACTGGCTTCTTCAACGTGATACATGTCGAGCGTTCCCTCGTGCTTCAGTCCACGGATGCGTGGCTTCATCATCCAAAGGGATGTCGGGTAGTCGATCGCAATCATCGGCTGCTCGTCCTCCAGGATCTTATTTGCGGACCGGAACAATTCCTGCCGTTTGCTGGGATCTGGCTCGGCGTTGGCTTTTTCAACGAGTGCTGTGAAGTCATTGTTTGAGAAGTGGTTCTGCCGAAAGTCGGATATGATTAGATCGCTGTACCAGTTGGCCGGATCCGCATAGTCCGACCACCAGCCATTGATGGCCATGTCATATTTCTCGGCTTTGCGACTATGCACCCAGGCGCGATAAGCGTTCTCCTCAAGAACACTGATCGTGGATTGAATGCCGAGGTTCTCCAACCACATCTGCTGGAGAATTTGCGCAACAAGCGGCCTGCCACGATCGGATGAGGTCGTGATTGTAAATTGCGGAAACCCTTTGCCGTCTGGATAACCTGCTGCGGCCAACAATTTCCGCGCCTCGTCAATCGATCCTTTTAGAGCATCGTCCGAACTGCCGGCTAGAATTGAGTTGGGTACGACAGTCGGGGCCGGACTCGCGCCGCCGCTGCTAGCTGCTTCAACCAACTCGTCGCGGTTTATTGCTAATGCAAGCGCATGTCTGATCCGCTTATCGCCCCAGCGGGGATTTGTCATGTCGTACTGCACCCATTCGCTCGCCGGGAGTGCATAGGTATTGAGTTGGTTACTAAGTTCGACGTCATTCTTTACCCGAGCGATGTCCTGCGGAGGCAAACAAGTCGTGAAATCGATCTCGTCCGCTTCATAGGCGCGCAGCTGCGCAGCACAGAGATCGCCTGACGCGACCGTCATCTCGATCCGCGGAATGTTCGCCTTCTTGCCACCGTAGTACGGGTTTGCTTCCACTACTATGGACTGGTCGTTAACCCGGCTCACCAGCTTATAGGGTCCGTTGCTGACCATATGTTCCGGCGCGATCCACGCATCGCCAAACTTCTCGACCACCGCTTTCGGCACGGGCGTCAGATAGGGCAGAGCGAGCTTGGCTCTAAACTGCGGCGCAATCTTCCCAGTTACGACCTGGAGAGTGTATTCGCCGGTTGCCTTGACTCCAACCTGACCTACATCCGTAACCGTGCCTTTTTGATAGGCTTCGGCATTCTCAATGTCGCTGAGGAAGACTGCGACTTCACTTGCAGTCTTCGGGTTGAGAATGCGCTTCCAGGAATATTCCCAATCGGCGGCCGTAATTGGCTCGCCATTGGACCACTTGTAGTTCGGATTCAGCGTGATGGTCCAGGTGCGGCCATCGGGCCCAAGCTCAATGCTCTTTGCTTGTAGCATCTGAAGCTGTCCGTCATCGCCGAGACGTGCCAAAGGCTGGAACAACTGTGCATTGATGTTGATTGAGAAGTCGGAAGCGAGATTAGGATCCATGTGCCGGGGCTCGCCAACGAGCATACGGAAGGTGTTCTGAGACTCAGCGAGAGCAGACTGTGCTGACCCTATCCATAGCGCTAGGGCGGAAGCCAAGAGACCATGAGAGATCCGCAACCGCTTCCTGCCGACCTCAGGATGGTTGGCAACAGAAGACTGCCAGGAGCGAGTTGCTCCAATATTGTTTTCGGTGTCGCACTGCATGTTTGTTCCCCTTGTACTACGGTTCGGATATCAGTTCAGGCTGCGATGCCTGACATATCTTTCTTGTCCCATTCCTCGCCCCAGAGCATGACGGCATGGCCGGGCGAGACTTCACAATACCGGCGCACAGGTGGGAGATAATCTGCAGGCCTGACCGGGCTCCTAATCTCATCGTACGATAGAGGGCGTTTCTGCAGACGTCGCGAAGGGTCTGCGACCGGCACTGCGGCCAAGAGCCTCTTAGTGTAAGGGTGCTGTGGGTTTTGGAAGATCGCCTCGCGCGAACCAATTTCGACGATCTCGCCCAAATACATGACCGCCACGCGGTGGCTAAGTCGTTCTACGACTGCCATGTCATGCGAGATGAAGAGGTAACTCAATCCCATACGGGCCTGCAGGTCCAGCAGAAGATTGACGACCTGCGCCTTCACCGAAACGTCAAGGGCCGAAACCGCCTCGTCCGCCACGATTAATCGCGGCTCGACCGCGAGCGCTCTCGCGATACAGATTCTTTGGCGCTGCCCGCCTGAGAACTGATGGGGAAGACGTTTTGCCATATCGGGCGAAAGGCCTACTCGCTCCAGGAGGTCCGCGACCTTGTCCCGAACTCGCGATTGAGTTGCGAAATTGCTGATCAGCAGCGGTTCGGCGATAGCAGAACCAACATCCATGCGCGGGTCGAGCGAGGCGAACGGATCCTGAAAGACCATCTGCATAAGCCCGCGATGTCGCCGCAACTCATCTTGGCTGAGCTTAAGAACGTTCACTCCATCGACCAGGACGGAACCTGAAACTGGCTCGAGCAGCCGGACCACCGAGCGGCCCGTCGTTGACTTGCCGCATCCAGACTCGCCGACCAGCGCCAGCGTCTCGCCAGCCCTAATGCTGAAGGATGCATTCTCAACCGCATGAACACGGCCCTTGACCGTTGAAAGCAAGCCCGAACGAATTTCGAACCGCACCGTCAGCCCAGCGACTTCCAACACTGGGCGCCCGCCCTTATTCGCCGTATCAGGCACCTCAATTGGCATGTCGGGCTCACCGGTCGATTTATCAACAACGGGAAAGCGCATTGGCCGGCTATAACCCACCATCGAACCGAGCTTTGGCACAGCGGCTAGCAGCGAGCGGGTATACGGATGTTCGTGACGATTGAATATGTCTTCGGTCGGCCCCGCCTCGACCACCTGACCTTTGAACATAACGAGTGTTCGGTCGGCGATTTCGGCCACCACACCCATGTCATGGGTGATGAAGAGGACAGACATATCCTCATCTTCTTGCAGTTCCTTGATCAACTCCAAGATCTGCGCTTGGATCGTTACGTCGAGCGCCGTCGTCGGCTCATCGGCGACTAGCAACTTAGGCCTACAGGCTAGCGCCATCGCGATCATTACACGCTGTCGCATTCCGCCTGAGAATCGGTGTGGATATTCATGGAAACGCGACTTCGCCGCTGGAATACGGACCCTCTCCAGTAGGCGAACTGTCTCCGAGTCCGCCTCGGAGTGCGACAAGCCGCGATGCCGCATCAACACTTCGGCGATCTGAAAGCCTATGGTCAGAACCGGATTCAGCGAGGTCATCGGCTCTTGAAAGATCATCGCGATCTCATTGCCGCGGACACGGCGCATTTCCGCCTCTGACAGGGTGAGCAACTCCCTATCGTTCAGTACGATCGAGCCGTTAATCTTGCTAAACCCAGGCGGGTTGAGCCGCATGATTGAGAGCGCAGTCACGCTCTTGCCGGAACCGGATTCGCCGACGATCGCCACGGCCTCTCTCCGGCCGATCTCGAATGAAACCCCGTTCACCACAGGCTTCCAAACGCCACCCACCCGGTAGGAGGTGACCAGTTGCGAGACAGAAAGGACGGGCTGATTCATAGACCTCTTCATTTCATCAGCAGACCAAATTCGGCGACATTCGCGCGCAGGTTCAGTACGATTGACGACTAAGTCACTCTCCCCACACCTCGCGGAAGACACGCAGCCAATTCAAACCCAGAATCTTGCGTACGTCGTCTTCCTTATATCCTCGCCCAAGAAGGCCCGCAGTCATCCCCGACAGCATAGCCGGCGTATCAATTTCAGGCGGGTTATAATGAGGTGGGCGTGGATAAGCTTCGGGATTCCAATCGCCAATGCTAACATAGTGCTCCCACTCGCGTATCACTGTATCGAGATCGGAAAACGGTAGCGTTCCCCACCAGTAATCAAGGCCGAGTCCAACGTGATCAATGCCGATCAGCGTTACGAAATGGTCGATATGTTCGATCAAGTCATCAAGCGACGGCCGCGCTGCCCCACCTTTGGCCGGCACAACGAACTGCGGGACCGCAGTAACCCCAATGAGACCGCCCGTAGCTGCAGCCGCCTTAGCCTGATCGTCTTGGATGTTTCTTCTGCTAGGGAATAGGGCGGCGGAATTTGAATGAGAGAAAACTGCGGGTCGGGTCGTCAGCGAAAGCGCGTCCATCGTTGTCTTGTAGCCGGTATGAGTGCAATCGACGATGACCCTGTTTTCATTCAGCCTCCGCACAAGGTTCTTCCCGAACTTACTAAGGCCTCCGTCGAATTCTTCCTCACATCCGTCCCCGACATAATCTTTCCTATTGTAGGTCAGCTGCACCATTCGCACGCCAAGCGCATTAAAAGCTTCGACAAGGTCGAGATCGGTTGCAAACGGTCCTGAACCCTGGAAATGCAACAGGATTCCGGTCTGACCGTCGCGCTTAGCAGCTTCGACATCAACTGCTTTGTGCACCAGCTTCAGGTCCCTTCTGGATGATACGAAACGCAACCAGCCACCGATTTCCTTCAGCGCTGCTGCAGGAGAGCCATTCCCGACATTCACAGTTGGAGCCACGCATGTGACGCCGCCCGCGATATAGGAGTCGATGTAGCTCTTCTTTTGAAGGAGCGGCGCAACAGCATCGATCACGATTGCATCACGGTGGATTGTCTCAACGTCCACGCAGGCCTCCCTTCAGTTCGCTACATCAGCAGCACATTATGTTATTCAAACACCTTGGATCCCGAAATGTCAATGGTGTGTAGATTGGATACAATTGGCAGGCCACTCATAGCGGGGCGGATCTTTCAGCGCGCTCGCCCACCGTGTGCTTGATGAGATCACTTCAATTCAGGGACGCTGTTAATGACGGGGTCATTCTTGGGAGTGTCGGGTCAGTCAATTGGGATAGCCGGTGTAGGTCGCGCCCTTGGCGAGACATAGGTTCTCTGCTTAGGGCTCGATAATCGGCAGCTCGATGTAGCAACCGGCCGAGCCACGATGAAACTTCAGCAAGGGCGGCGCGCCATCGGCGGGCACATTGGCGAACGTGGTCTTGTCGCTGCCGGCAAGACACACTCTCAGGCGGTAGCCAGCGGGCAGGCGGGCGGAGATCGGGTGTAGAGTGAACGACAGGATGGCGCGCTCGCCCGGCGTGAGAGGGTCGGCGTCGCGTTTCAGATAGCTATGCTGAGGTCCAAGCACGCTGAATGGCGAATCGGTCCACACCTTCCGGTGCAGGGCGCGCAGCTGGCCTTCCGTGAGATAACAGGATACCCCGTCCGGCGTCACGGCTTCAAGGTAAACAAAAAAGCTGCCGTCCTCGCGGGTCGAGGTGATGTTCAGGTGGATAACAGGATGTCCGGTGATCTCGAGGTCTTGCGTCAAGGGCTCGCTCGTGTAGGCGAGCCGAGCGGCGTCAAACTGTCGCCGATCTCCATAATCCACCTTGCCACAGCCGTTGCCGGTGGCCCACCGGTTGGAAGTGACGTCCCCCGCCGCAGGGTCGACATGAAGCAAGTCAAAGCCCGTCTCGTCGGGCGATGAGCTCAGGCGGAAGCAATTTGCCATGTACAACCGACGGCGGGTGGCCGGGGGCGGCCATGAGCCGGTCGATTTCCACGTGCCCTCCCCTAGAGTGTAGTAATGGAGGACCTTCCCCTGCTCCGAGCCAGCCTGGCCGCTGAAGCAGGAGTGCGCAAAGCGGATGTCATTTGCCTGCTGCGTCGGCGTGATTGGAAGGATTGCTTCGTCAGCGGCACGGAGCGGATCATAGGAAATGTCGCCGCCATGGTTCCACGGGCCGATGATAACGTTCATTGGATTTGACTGTCGCAGGAAGCGACGAATGGCCCCTTGCGCCGTGCCACCGTCGAACCAACTCGCCCAGTTTTGCATCGGCGTGCCTGAGCGATTGATCCGGTCCGCTACCTCCTGAGTACTCCAGTGGAGCATGGAGGCCCCGCCCCAAGTCGTGGGACGATCGTCCTTGAACGTCACCTGCTGAAAGCCATCCCAGACGGACGGCACCCACTCGCGATCGCGCAGAATCGCATCTAGGCTCACCTCACCACACGACCCGACTGGACGCACGCCCGGCAACCGCTCACCATTGGGCAGGACCCACAAGTTGCGGTCGAAGTCTTTGACGCTGTTACCCCAGGTCCGACCCATGATGAGGTTGGCGATTCCGCCGGGAAAGTAGTAATCTTCATAAGGATCATAGTCAGCAAACCGCGGTATTATACCCTTCAGCGCCGGATGGTTCCGCTCCGCCATCCAGTCCGCTGTGTTGGCGGTGTAGGACAGGCCGTAGCCGACCACCTGACCCGTGGACCAGGACTGTGCAACGATCCAGTCGAGTACTTCAGTGAAGTCCAGCGTTTCGGCGCGCGCACGGTGATGGTGCCACACTCCGAAGGATGCACCGGTGCCGCGAACATCTCCAACGACCACCGCATACCCCTGCGGAGCAAATAGATCGACATAGGGGTTGGACCCGCTCCCACTTATTCCACGCCAGTAGCGCGTCATGACAAGGATGGTGTCACGCTTGGTCCTGGCGTCCTCGTCCATCGGACGGACGATATCCAAGGCAAGCTTCACGCCATCGCGCATGGTCACGTATGTCGATTCCAACGGACCGACCTTATGTCGTGTGGTCACAGCGCCACACCGATCAAAGCCGAAGATCGAATTTGACGCCTGGTGATGGGAGTAGCTCATGAAAATCTCCTGCAATGTGAGGGCTTGCCGGCCCTGGGGCGACGTAAATAATCCGACTAGATCAAACAGCAAAAATATGCAACAAATGTCTCAAACGGCTAAATGTGTAATACGGCAGCTGACGTCCTGGCTCCAAGGGGATGATCGCAGCCCATTGCCGAGATGGTTATCTGAGCTTTTGCCGAACTGATTGGGGGTCGCGGTACCGGCTGTTCGGGCCGGGGGCGGAGGGTGTTGGGACAAAAAAGCTTGATGACTGGATCCCAATCTACAGCAGACTGGACATCATCGCAGGCGTTTACGCAAACCGGAAACTTGTATCCAATCTACAGAAGCTTGACATCCTTGGATCCAAGTTGTTGAATGCACATGGCCTTTGCCAGCGTACTATCTGGGGTGGCTTAAAAGAGGAGGAACGACACATGACAATTTCCCGACGTGACCTCATAAAGGCAGGCGCGGCCGCCGGAACGGCTTTATCGATCCCGTCAATCCTTTGGGCGCAGACATCGCTAGCCGACGCTCGGACGGTTCACATGGAGATGGGAGGCGACCTCCGCATCTTTGACCCGATCTATTCGACGGCGAACATCACTTACAGCCATGGCTTGGCGATCTATGACACGCTGTTTGGGCTCGATTCCAAGCTTGTGCCGCAGCCGCAAATGGTGGGGAAGTGGGGTGTTTCCGAGGACAAGAAGACTTATACGTTCGAGCTCCGGGATGCTCTACGCTTTCACGAGGGCAGCCCCGTCACTGCGGCCGACTGTGTAGCCTCGCTCCGCCGCTGGGGCCAGGTGGATTCCGGCGGACAACTGATCATGTCGCGGGCCAAGGATATCTCGAAGAAGGACGAGAAAACCTTCACGATCGCGCTCAAGGAACCACTTGGCACTCTGGTCGATGGGCTGGTGAACGGGCTATTTTTAGCTATCATGCGCGAGAAGGACGCTGATCGTCCCGCAACGGAGCAGGTGACCTCGAACATCGGATCGGGGCCATTCAAGTTCAACGACGCTCTGTCGAAGCCGGGTGCGAGCTACACCTACGACCGGAATGAACAATACGTACCGCGCAATGAGGCGCCCGATGGATTGGCCGGCGGGAAGATTGTGAAAGTCGATCGTGTCATCTGGGAAAACATGCCCGATCAGCAGACCGCATTCGCCGCCCTACATGCGGGCGAGATGGATTTCCTGGCGTCGCCGCCCCCTGATTTCTATTCAGCGATCGAGAGCGATCCTAACCTTGCACTTCAGGTGATAAATAAGTCTGGCGATGTATTCTTCGTGCGGATGAATTTCTTGCAGAAGCCGTTCGATAACGTGAAGGCGCGCCAAGCAATGCTTCACTTGATCGACCAGGAGGCGTTTTTGCGCGTCCTGTCTCCTGACCTGAGATTCGGTCACACTGTCACTTCCGTGTTTGGAAACGGTACGCCCTATTCTAACGACGAAAATACGGATTGGTTCAAGAAGGGCGGGAACCCGGAAATGGCCAAGCAGCTCTTCAAGGAGGCCGGATATTCCGGCGAGAAGATTATAATTCTCCAGCCCACAGACTGGTCGTCGGCCAACAATGCCTCACAATTTCTGGCGGGCGAATTGCGCAAGGTTGGTGTTAATGCCGAGCTTGCGCCAATGACCTTTGGTGAACTTGTCACCCGTCGGTCGAATAAGGGCCCTATCGAGAATGGCGGCTGGAACATCTTCATCTCGAACTTTCCCAATTACAGCCTAGGCGATCCGATCAGCACTGCCATCTTACTCGCTAATGGCGACAAGGCTTGGTTCGGCTGGCCAAAGAACGATGAATACGAGGCGCTGCGGGCCAAATGGCCAAATGTCGATACACTCGAAGAGCGCAAGGCACTGGCGCGCAAGATGCAAGGGGTTTGGTGGGACTTCGTCGGCTCAGTTTTGTTAGGTCAAACTAACGGGCCAAGTGCGCGCCGCCAGACGCTCACGGGGCTGGTCGAAGTGAGCAGCGGGTACGGTATGCCGATGTGGAACATGCAGAAGGCCTGAAGGCAATGGCCGCTTACATCATCCGCAGGATGGTCTCGACCGTCGCCGTCATGGCGATGGTCGGGATCTTCGTATTCCTCCTTCTCAGGTGGGCGCCCGGCGATCCGGCGGCCATCATCGCCGGCGACACGGCCACGCCACAGATGATCGTCGGCATTCGCGAGAAGCTAGGTCTGAACGATCCTATGCCGGTTCAGTTCATTCATTGGGTGCGCGACATGCTCGGCGGCGATTTCGGTAGCTCGATCTTTGCCGGACGACCCGTTCTCGATCTCATCTCGCAGCGGCTTGAACCGACCCTTTCCCTGTCGATCCTGACGATGATCCTTTCGGTGACGGTGGGGGTCTCCTTCGGCATCCTTGCCGCGTGGAGATCTGCCGGTCTCGTTGACCGCCTCCTCGCTGCGTTTTCGGCGCTTGGTTATTCCGTCCCGGTCTTTGTCGTCGGCTATTTTCTCATATACTTCTTCGCGATTAGGACACACTGGCTACCGGTCCAGGGCTATGTGCCGATCGATGATGGCCTCGGGCCTTGGTTTGTGCACCTGGTCCTTCCCACCGTGGCTCTTGGTCTTGCCTACATTGCATTCATCGCCCGGGTTACGCGGGCGAGCATGCTCGAGGTCCTGTCGGAAGACTATATGCGAACGGCCGCCGCCAAGGGCGCTTCGTCCTATGCCATGCTTTTCCACCATGCCTTGAAGAATGCCGGCGTCCCGATCCTGACCGTCATCGGCATAAGCTTCGCCTATCTGATTGGCGGGGTCGTCCTAACGGAAACGGTGTTCAACATACCCGGTATCGGTCGTCTGGTCGTGGATGCGATCAACAACCGCGACTATCCCATCATTCAGAGTGTACTCATCCTGACTTCGGGTCTGTACGTCCTTATCAACCTCACGGTCGATCTTGCCTATACGCTTATCGATCCCCGCATCCGGTACTGACATGACGCTTATCTCCGCACCAGTTGAAGCCGTGCCGATAGGTGGGCTGCAGCTATCCGATGTTCCCCGTCTGGCAAGACGGCACCCGCTGGTTCTGTTAGGCGGCGGCCTCCTGGCGCTCCTGATCATTCTGGCGCTCGCCGCCCCGCTTTACGTCGGCGACCCCGTGAACATGGATCCATTCAAGCGCCTGCTGCCGCCTTCGGCCCACATGTGGTTCGGAAGCGACAATCTGGGCAGGGACGTGTTTGCGCGAACGATCTTCGGCGCCCGGATCTCCCTCATGGTCGGGCTGACATCGGCGGCGTGCGCGGCTCTTGCCGGGCTTTTGATTGGTGTTGTAGCCGGCTACAGCCGCAGCTTCGACAACGTCGTTATGCGGGTCATGGACGGCCTGATGTCCATCCCGACCATTCTGCTCGCCATTGCCCTTATTTCTCTGACAGGACCGGGGATCGGCATCCTCATCGTCGCCATCGCGATCCCAGAGACGCCGGCCGTCGCGCGGCTGGTTCGTTCTGTGGTTCTAGGTGTTCGCGACCGTCCCTATGTGGAGGCCGCGCTCTGCGGCGGTGCGCGCCTGCCCAAGGTGCTGTGGCGGCATATCCTTCCGAGCACCATTCCGCCGCTCATGGTCCAAGGCGCTAATGTCTGCGCAAGCGCGATCCTCACAGAGGCGGGACTGAGCTTCCTCGGCGTGGGCGTGCCACCCGAGATTCCGAGCTGGGGCAACATGATCTCAAGCTCTCGCCTGTATCTCTCGATCGCCCCTTTGACGATTTTCGCTCCTGGTATCTGCCTTGCCGTCACGGTCCTTGCCGTTAACCTGCTTGGGGACGGCCTGCGCGACCTGTTCGACCCCCGCGCCAAGCGGAGGCGCTAACATGCAGATGCATCAAACCACAGGGAGCGACGTGCTTCTCGATGTTCTAGATCTTGAGACGCACTTTTACGGCGAAGACAGCGTCACCCGCGCCCTGGGCGGCATCAGCTTCCAGGTGAAGAAAGGCGAAACGCTCGGCGTCGTCGGCGAATCCGGTTGCGGGAAGAGCGTCACCGCTCTCTCCATCCTTCGTCTGCTGCCGAAGCTGTCCGCCAGGATGGTCGGCGGCGAGATCCGTTTTCGCGGACGCGACCTCCGTGGACTGTCTGATCGGGAGATGCGACAGATCCGCGGCGACCAGATCGCCATGATCTTCCAGGAGCCGATGACGAGCCTGAACCCGGTCTATACCGTCGGCCACCAGATCGCCGAAGCGGTGCAGATCCACACGAAAGCGTCCCGCTCCGCGGCAATGGCAAAGGCCGAGGAGATGCTTCGTCTTGTCCGCATCGCGGATCCCGAGCGCCTTGTTAACAACTATCCTCACGAAATGTCAGGCGGCATGCGCCAGCGCGCCATGATCGCCATGGCTCTTGCCTGCTCGCCGGAATTATTGATCGCCGACGAGCCGACGACCGCGCTTGACGTCACGATCCAGGCTCAGATCCTGCGACTCATCGCCGATCTGAAAGAGCGCATGGGAACGGCCGTAATGTTCATCACGCATGATCTGGGCGTCGTGGCCGAGACGTGCCAACGCGTCATTGTCATGTATGCTGGCCGAATCGTAGAACAAGCGAATGTCATAGATTTGTTTGCGCGTCCGGCGCATCCCTACACCCAGGGTCTCATGCGATCGGTGCCTGATCGGCGACGTGGCCGACAGCGCCGCCTTCCAGAAATTCCCGGCATCGTGCCAAGTTTGCGCGAGCCCATTGTGGGCTGCAGCTTTGCGCCCCGCTGCCCGTTCGCGATCGATGTCTGCCGCGAGAAGACACCCATCCTGCGTGATGTCGGCTCAGGCCACGCCGCAGCTTGCTGGCGCGCCGAAGAGGTGATGGGCGCATGAGTGTTCCTCTTCTGAAAGTCGAGAATCTCACCAAGCATTATCCGCTTGGCTCGGGAGTCTTCAAAAAAAACATTCCCGTGATCCGGGCGGTGGAGGATGTATCCTTCACCGTGGAGGCGAGTGAGACGCTCTGCATCGTCGGCGAATCCGGCTGTGGCAAGTCCACCGTGGCGCGACTCTTGATGCGGCTCGTGCAGCCGACTAGCGGGCGCGTAATGATCGACGGGACCGATATTGCAGGTCTCAAGAAGGACGCGCTCCACGCGTGGCGCCATCGGATGCAGATGGTGTTTCAGGATCCTTACTCGTCGCTGAACCCGCGTCTTACTGCCGGGCAGATCATCACCGAACCTGTCGAGAACTTTGAGCGCCTCAGCCGCAAGCAGCGCCAGGCACTTGCCGCGGACCTTCTCCGAAAGGTCGGGATGTCGCCCGAGATGATGCACAGGCTTCCGTCTGAGTTGTCGGGAGGTCAGCGCCAGCGGCTCGGCATTGCACGCGCCCTGTCGCTCAACCCCTCTCTCATCATTGCCGACGAAGCGGTGTCAGCTCTTGACGTCTCCGTGCAGGCGCAGATTCTGAATCTGCTTCTGGATCTCCAGCAGCAGCTGGGCATCGCCTTCGTCTTCATCTCGCATGACCTCGGCGTCGTGGAGCATATCGCGCATCGTGTTGCCGTCATGTACTTGGGGCGCATCGTGGAGCTCGCACCCTGCGAGGCGCTTTTCGCCAAGCCGGTCCACCCCTATACGGAGGCGCTGATCGCGGCAGCCCCGGTGCCGGATCCGACGCAAGTGCGGTTGGAAACACCCGTCGAGGGCGAGGTGCCAAGTCCGATCAATCCGCCGAGTGGGTGCGCATTCCATTCGCGCTGCCCGCTCGCCGTCGAACGTTGCCGCATCGAGGTGCCGCCTTTGGTGCCGATGGCAGACGGGCGCGTCGTTGCCTGTCACGTCCGTGCTCCGGCCCGAGACATCCCGGCCCGGCCGGCTGCGGCTACTTCGCTGACTTCTATAGCCCAGACCGTCCCATGTGATCGAAGATATCGAGCGCACCGCTGACGCGAACGCCAAACATCGTGCAAAGTATGGCAAGAAGAAGAGACAGAGTGTAATGGACAACCATTCACATGAGAACGGCTCTGAGGCCGCCCAAGGGGTTGGTAGCTATGCTACGATCGGTTCGATTGCAACGGATGTTAAGGACGGCTTTACGATGGTCGCAATTGGCGACATACCGGCGCTCGGGCAGGCTTCGCGCCCGGCCCGCTCGCGGTCGTCCATCAGGGCGATGTTGTGAATCGTGCGAAACAGCATCAGCCGTACAAAGCGCCGGAACCGCTAATAGACCGTCTGCCAGGTCGGAAAGTCCTTCGGGAGCATCCGCCAGCCACCACCCGTGCGCGTCACTTAGCGGATCGCGTTGAGAACCTCAGGCAAGCCAACGCTCTGCCTACGGCCTCGCTCGGCTGGTTTCTCCGGCAATTGCAATCCGCTCCCATTCCTCATTGGCGAGATCGGTCGGATCGATTCGGGGCATCCGGCCTCGCATCTCGTGGTCTCCACAACATAGCCCATAATCACAATTCGATCGGTCAGAGGCGTTTGGAAAATCGGAAAATTGGGATTTCGGCGGAGGCTGGTTTGTGATTCATATTTGGACGTATATGGACCCCGCCCGATTGCAACAGGTCGGCTAGATCAAGATCGTCGGTCACAACTGCTGACGTAAAGTACGCATACGACGAAGGCCGCATGATTGGCACAGGCGCGTGCGCGCGGCGGGCTTTATGATGGCGATGCGTGAAGGTCAGGCGGCCTGCTGATCGGCGGGCTTGTCGGCTTGGCGCAGGCGCTTCCATTCCCAGGGCAGTAGTTCGTGCAGACGCGAGGCGGGAAGATCGGCAATGCGGGCCAGGACGTCGGCGAGCCAGGCTTTCGGGTCGACGTCGTTGAGGCGTGCAGTGGTGATGAGGGTAAGCATGACGGCGGCGCGTTCGGCGCCGCGCTGGGAACCGGCGAAGGTCCAGTTGCGCCTTCCCAGAGCAATGCCGCGCAGCGCTCTTTCGGCCGCGTTGTTGCTGAGGCAGATTCTGCCGTCGTCGATGAAGCGGGCGAAGTCGGCCCAGCGCCTGAGCATGTAGTTGATTGGCTTCAGGACCTCGGAAGAGCGCGAGAGAGTGTCGCGCTCGCGGAGCAACCAGGCGTGCATGTCGTCGAGAAGTGGTTTGCTCTTCTCCTGCCGCACGGCATATCGCTCGTCAGCGCTGCGGCCGTTGATGGCGCGCTCGATCTCGAACAGCGCGTCGAGACGCCTGACCGCCTCCAGCGCGATCGGGGAGATCGGTTTGCCATTCCTCTTGCCCTCGCGAGCATTGTTCGCGATGTCGGCCAGTTCGAAGAATCCTCGCCGCGCATGGGCGTAGCAAAAGGCCGGCGTGATCGGCTGCTCCTTCCGCTGCGGGTCGAACAGCGGCTCGAAGCCACTGTAACAGTCGCACTGAAGAATGCCGGCGAACCCGGCCAGATGCTTCTGAGGACGCTCGCCACGTCGGTCGCTCGAGGCGTAGTAGATCGCCGCCGGCGGCGCAGGCCCGGCGAAGGGACGGTCATCGCGCGTATAGGTCCAGATGCGCCCGGTCGTGCACTTGCCTTTCGCCAGGATGCGAATGGTGGTGTCGTCGCCATGAAGGCGCTCGGCCGCGAGCACATGGCGCTCGATCAGTTGGAAGAGCGGCATGACGGCGAAGGTTCCGTGGCCGACCTGATCGGCCAGCGTCGACAGCGGCAGGTCGATCCCCTCGGCCTTGAAGCGCGTGCTCTGACGGTTGAGCGGAGTGTGCATGCCGAACTTGTCGAACAGGATCGTCGCCAGCAGCAGCGGACCGATGAAGCCGCGTGGCGTGGCATGGAAGGGCGCCGCGGCTGGCTGATCTTCTCGCAATCGCGGCAAGTGAACTTCTCGCGCACCGTCTCAATCACCTTGAACCGGCGCGGGATCTCCTCCAGCGTCTCGGTCACGTCCTCGCCCAGCTTGGACAGCCGGGATCCGCCGCAGCAGGCGCAGGTGGTGGGTGGCTCGATGACGATGCGCTCGCGCTCGATGTCGGCCGGCCATGGCTTGCGCACCGGCCGTTTGCGCGTGAAGGAACGCACGCTCTGGGTCTTCGCCGCCGCAGCGGCCGCGGCAAGCTCATCCTCGCTCGCCGCGGTCACGAGGTCTTCGAGCTGAAGTTCCATCTGCTCGATCAGACGCGCCGTGCGCTCGGAACGCTGGCCGTATTTCTCGCGCTTCAGCTTCTCGATCATAAGCTGTAGATGTGCGATCAGCGCCTCGGTGTCCGATAGTTTCGCCTGCGCGCTGGCGGCCACCGCCTCGGCTTGCCGCCGCGCTTCACGTTCAGCCCGCAGCGCCGCCAGGGCACTCGCGAGGTCCGAAGGAAGATCATCCGGCTTCAACGTCATGAGGCCAGTGAATCAGATTTTGCCTGCAATTTCAAAATGTAAATGCTAGCCGACCCGCGTCGGACGCCAGGTTTCCTGAGGGTTGCGTCAATCCATCCCGGACAGGAGATAGCTTAACTGCGCCGTCGAGATCGTAACGCTTCCGTCTGCCAGAGAAGGCCAGATGTAGCGGCCACGCTCAAGACGCCTGGTGAACAGGCATGATCCTTGCCCATCATGCCAAATGACCTTCAGGAGATCGCCTCTTTTACCGCGAAAGCAAAAAATATGGCCGCTCAGCGGATCCTTCTTCAAGATCTCCTGCACGCGTAGTGCAAGGCTGGGAAAGCCGCAGCGCATGTCGGTGTGTCCCGTCGCCAGCCACACCCGCACCCCCGTTGGAATCGGGATCATCGCAGCGTTTCCAGGCCGCGCATGATCCGAAGCAGCGCTTCCACGTCCACGTCGGGCTCGACGATCACCCTGCGGCCATTCGCGCTCACTCCTTCCATGCGCCCGCCAGCCGGTTCTCGACCCTTCTTTGGTTGCTCCGGTACGATCACCGCCGGCACGAAACCGCAGACGCCACCTTCGCCGAGCCGACCCTCGCGATGCGCCTTGCGCCAAGCAAACAGCAGTGGGTTGGAAATCCCGTGATGCCGCGCTGTCGCGGATGCTTGCCGCGGAGCCGAATAGCTCTCCTCGACAATCCGCAGCTTCGCCTCTTCCGACCAGCGGCGCCGGCGGCCAGTGTCAACAATCTCGAGACGAGTGACTTGGCGACTGTCAGTAGCGATATCCATACCGACAGTCAGCTACATGCTCCCTTCGCCCGCAAGGCGGCCCTCCTCGGAGGCGTACGACGTAAATCCGCCTTCCTGATGCGGCTGGACACCGTCTTCGCCGCGAGCCCCGATGGATTTTCGCGCACTCCACCTCATCGGCCCCTCGACTTTGGCCGAAGCCAAGCCGGTCCGGTCCACACCAGGTTCGGGAAGTGACGGAATGACCGTTTCACCATCTCCTGCATTTTGCTGCAATTGCCTGGGTGAGACCTCCTTTTGTTATTCCTTCGTTTTGCCGCTTCGCCTTAAGCTGCTTTCACCGATGGTGCGTGCTCGTAGAGTGTGCCGCCCGAGAGCATGGCCCACACGATCCTCGCATTCTTGTTGGCGAGCGTGACGGCCGCGACATTGGGATGCCGCCTTTGCCGCAACTTACCATGGCATCGGCCGGCTCCCGGACGTCGAGGGCGACAAACCGGCGAAGAGGAAATTCAAGAGCTACCCGATCGGCTACTTCCACATCGACATTGCCGAGGTCAGGACCGAGCAGGGCAAGCTGCACATGTTCGTCGCTATCGACCGCAGCTCGAAGTTCGCCTTCGTCGAGTTGCACGAAAAGGCCCCCACAGCCGTGTCAAGAGACTCTCTACTGCGGCTGATCGCTGATCGCGGCCGTGCCCTACAAGATCCACACCGTGCTTACCGACAACGGCACCCAGTTCACCACCCCCGGTGCCGGTGGCTCGGCGGTGCCGCTGATCAAGGAGGCAATCGCCAATGGCGAGATCTTCCGCGCTCACGCCTTCGAATACGCCTGCGCCAGGAATGACATCGAGCACCGCACGACCAAGGCCAAGCATCCGTGGACCAACGGCCAGGTCGAGAGAATGAACCGGACTATCAAGGACGCCACCGTCAAGCGCTTCTACTACGAGAGCCACGACCAACTCCGCATCCATCTCGCCGACTTCGTTGCCGCCTACAACTTCGCCCGCAGGCTCAAGACCTCAAGGGGTTCACATCCTACGAATTCATCTGCAAGGCGTGGGCGTCACAACCGGAACGCTTCAAACTCAATCCGCTTCAGCAAATGCCGTGACCAAACATCTAAAGCGTTTCCTGTCTTGAGAGAATCGTAGGATTCCCAAAGAAGGGTGTTTGTGATTGAACTAAACCGCTGCCGCGGTAGCTGATGCGCGGGTCTGGCCTGAGGAGGCCCCTGTCTGAGAAGATTTGGTGTCGAGCCAACCTTCCAGACAGGAGAACCCCAGATGGCCCAGATAAGCCCTCTGCGTCAGCGGATGATTGAAGATCTGACGATCCGCAATTTGTCACCGGAGACCCAGCGATCCTACGTGCATCACGTGGCGAAGTTCAGTCGATTCTTTGGACGATCACCCGATCAACTGGGATACGAAGAGGTGCGCGCCTATCAGGCCCACTTGGTGGGCCGAAGGGTCTCGTGGGGCGCGTTGAACCAGACCGTTTGCGCCTTGCGTTTCTTCTACGGCGTGACGCTGGGTCGATCTGATCTGCCTGAGCGGATCGCTTACGCTCGGACGCCGCGCAAGTTGCCGGTCGTGCTGAGTGCCGATGAGGTGGTCGGTTTTCTGCAGGCCGTGAAGGGAACGAGGAACCGGGTCGCTCTGATGACCACCTATGCGGTGGGCTTACGCGCCGCGGAGGCGGCGCGTCTGCAGGTGACGGACATCGATAGCAGCCGGATGGTCATTCGCATCGAGCAGGGCAAGGGCGGCAAGGACCGCTATGTGATGCTGTCGCCGCAGCTGCTGGAGATTTTGCGCGTCTATTGGCGGTTGACCAAGCCGGGGCGATGGCTGTTTCCCCGGCGCGATGGCCGCGGCCCGATCCACCCGCAAACCTTGGGGATCGCCTGTCGAGCAGCCTGCGAGTTCCTGGGCGTTGAGAAGCGAGTGACAGTGCACACCCTTCGCCACAGCTTCGCCACCCACCTTTTGGAAGCCGGCACGAACATAAGGATCATTCAAGTGCTGCTGGGCCATCGCAGCTTGGCGACGACGACACTATACGCCCAGGTCTCAACGACTGTGATCGGCCGGACCGCCAGTCCTTTTGACCAACTCCACATGGAGATCACGCCGCCCGGCTGAGCCGCGCGCCATGCGCCCGGATCTGGAAGTGGCGGATGTATTCCACCGTCACGGGGCTGATTATCGCCGCGACCATGCCGGCCATCTCGGGCGTGTCGAGAGCCGGGTCATGGCCGCGGTGGAGGCGTGCCGGACCGCGGCCCTGGGCGGTCACGCCGAACACTGCACCGACTGCGACTTCGTGCGGCAAGCCTATAACTCCTGCCGCAACCGCCACTGCCCTAAGTGCCAGGGCCTAGCCCACGCCCAGTGGCTGGCCGAGCGGCAGGCTGAACTGCTGCCAGTCCCATACTTCCACGTGGTCTTCACCGTCCCGGCCCAGATCGCTGAGATCGCCTTCCAGAACAAGGCGGCGGTCTATGCGATCCTGTTCAAGGCCGCATCCGAAGCCTTGAGGGTGGCGGCGGCCGATCCCAGGCATCTGGGCGCCGAGATCGGCGTGGTCGCCGTGCTTCATACTTGGGGTCAAAATCTCCACCATCATCCGCATGTCCACTGCGTCGTGCCGGGCGGCGGCCTGTCGCTCGAGCCTGCCACGGCGAAGGCCGGGGACCAGCGATGGATCGCCTGCCGGCCGGGGTTTTTCCTGCCCGTGCGGGTTCTGTCGCGCCTGTTCAGGCGGCTATTTGCGGGTTTCGCAAAGTCCCGGACAAGGAATTCAGTAAGTCGCGGACACGGATTTCAGTAAGTTCGGGACAGGGATTTCAGTAAG
>NZ_JAMYOU010000051.1:0-24297 GCF_040319995.1 Mesorhizobium sp. M0815
CGGCGTGGCCGGGGCAGTCGACATGGGCATAGTGGCGGGCAGCCGTCTCGTATTCGACGTGTGCCGTCGAAATGGTGATGCCGCGCGCTTTTTCTTCCGGCGCCGCATCGATCTGGTCGTAGCGCTTGTATTCGCCAAAATACTTGGTGATCGCCGCCGTCAGCGACGTCTTGCCATGGTCAACGTGACCAATCGTGCCAATGTTCACATGAGGCTTGGTGCGCTCGAATTTACCTTTTGCCATGTGATCTCTCCATTCCTGCCAGCCCGTGCGGGCCTTGAATTAAGTTACTGGTGCAACTCGTTTCGAGTTACGCGTATTTCTTCTGGACTTCCTGGGCGACCGCGGTCGGGACCGGTTCGTAATGGTCGAACTGCATCGTGTAGGCCGCGCGGCCCTGGCTCATCGAGCGAAGGTTGTCCACGTATTTGAACATGTTGGCGAGCGGCACCATCGCGTTGATGACCACCGCGACGCCACGGGCTTCCTGGCCCTGGATCTGGCCGCGACGGCCGTTCAGGTCGCCAATGACGCTGCCGACGTAATCTTCCGGCGTCACCACTTCGACCTTCATGATCGGCTCGAGCAACTGCACGCCCAACTTCGGCGCTGCTTCACGGAAGCAGGCGCGGCCGGCGATTTCGAAGGCCAGAACCGAAGAGTCCACGTCGTGGTAGGCACCATCGATCAGCGTCGCCTTGACGCCGATCATCGGGAAGCCGGCGAACGGGCCCGAGGTCATGACGCTGTTGATGCCCTTTTCGACACCGGGGATGTATTCCTTCGGCACAGCGCCGCCGACGATCTTGGTTTCGAACTCGAATTCGCTGCTTTCCGGATTCGGCTCGAACAGGATCTTGACGCGGGCGAACTGGCCGGTACCGCCGGTCTGCTTCTTGTGCGTGTAGTCCTGCTCGTGCTTGCGAGTGATCGTCTCGCGATAGGCCACCTGCGGCGCGCCGACATTGGCCTCGACCTTGAACTCGCGACGCATGCGGTCGACGATGATGTCGAGGTGAAGCTCGCCCATGCCGGAGATGATCGTCTGGCCGCTTTCCTCGTCGGTCTTGACGCGGAAGGACGGATCCTCGGCGGCCAGGCGGTGAAGGGCGAGGCCCATCTTTTCTTGGTCGTTCTTGGTCTTCGGCTCGATGGCGATCTGGATGACCGGATCGGGGAATTCCATGCGCTCGAGGATGACCGGATGCAGCGGATCACTGAGCGTGTCGCCGGTGGTCGTGTCCTTGAGACCAGCGAGGGCGACGATGTCGCCGGCAAAAGCCTCTTCGACGTCGGCGCGCGAATTCGCATGCATCTGCAGCATGCGGCCGATGCGCTCTTTCTTGCCCTTCACGGTGTTGTCGACCGAGATGCCCTTGGTGAGCTTGCCCGAATAGATGCGGGCAAAGGTGAGCGAACCGACGAACGGGTCGTTCATGATCTTGAAGGCGAGCATCGACAGCGGCTCGTTGTCGTCGGCATGACGCTCGATCTCGGCGTCGGTCTTGGCGTCGACGCCCTTGATGGCCGGGACATCGGCCGGCGACGGCAGATATTCGACGACGGCGTCGAGCAGCGGCTGCACGCCCTTGTTCTTGAAGGCCGAGCCACAGAACATCGGATAGAACTTCACCGCGATCGTGCCCTTGCGGATGAGCGCACGGATCTCGTCATTGCTCGGCATCTTGCCTTCGAGGTAATTCTCGAGCGCCGTTTCGTCCATTTCGACGGCGGCCTCGATCATCTTCTCGCGGTACTCTTCGGCACGAGCCTTGAGGTCGGCAGGGATCTCGACGATGTCCCAGGCAGCGCCCAGCGTCTCGTCGCGCCAGACCAGCGCGTTCATCTCAACGAGGTCGACGACACCCTTGAACTCGGTCTCGGCGCCGATCGGCAGCTGCATGACGACGGCATGCGCACCGAGGCGCGAACCGATCATCTCGACCGAGCGGTAGAAGTCGGCGCCGATCTTGTCCATCTTGTTGCAGAAGATCATGCGCGGCACGCGGTACTTGTCAGCCTGGCGCCAGACGGTCTCCGTCTGCGGCTCGACACCGGCATTGGCATCGAGCAGCGCGATGGCGCCGTCGAGCACGCGCAGCGAACGTTCGACCTCGATGGTGAAGTCGACGTGGCCGGGGGTGTCGATGATGTTGAAGCGATGCATCTTGCCGTCGCGACCCTTCCAGAAGGTCGTGGTGGCGGCCGACGTGATGGTGATGCCGCGCTCCTGCTCCTGCTCCATCCAATCCATGGTTGCAGCGCCGTCATGGACTTCGCCGATCTTGTGCGACTTGCCCGTGTAATAGAGGACGCGCTCGGTGGTCGTCGTCTTGCCGGCGTCGATATGCGCCATGATACCGAAATTGCGGTAGTCTTCGATTTTATATTCGCGGGCCATGGGAGGTGCCTCTTCAGTCTCGTTCGCGCTTTACCAGCGGTAGTGCGCGAAAGCGCGGTTGGCTTCTGCCATCTTGTGGGTATCTTCACGCTTCTTGACGGCGGTGCCGCGGTTGTTGGCCGCGTCCATCAGCTCGCCGGAGAGGCGGTCGACCATAGTGGTCTCGTTGCGGTTGCGGGCGGCGGCGATCAGCCAACGGATGGCCAATGCCTGACGGCGCTCGGGGCGCACGTCGACCGGAACCTGGTAGGTGGCGCCGCCGACGCGGCGCGAACGCACTTCCACATGCGGCGCGACATTGTCGAGCGCCTGATGGAAGACGGTGACCGGTTCCTGCTTGGTCTTGGACTGGACCTGGTCGAGCGCGCCGTAGACGATGGTCTCGGCAACCGACTTCTTGCCGTCATACATGACGGCGTTCATGAACTTGGTGACGATCAGATCGCCGAACTTCGGGTCCGGATTGATCTCACGCTTTTCTGCACTGTGACGACGGGACATTTTTTCTCTGCCTCAATTCTACGCGGTGGCCTGGATCCCGGATCGTCGCTTGACGCCGCCCGGAACGACCTTGGCTACGCTTCGGTCACTTCGGACGCTTGGCGCCGTATTTCGAACGGCGTTGCTTGCGGTTCTTCACGCCTTGCGTGTCGAGCACGCCGCGGATGATGTGGTAACGGACGCCCGGAAGATCCTTGACGCGACCGCCGCGGATCATCACCACCGAGTGCTCCTGAAGGTTGTGGCCTTCGCCGGGGATGTAACCGATCACTTCAAAACCATTGGTCAGGCGGATCTTGGCCACCTTGCGCAGCGCCGAGTTCGGCTTCTTCGGCGTCGTGGTGTAGACGCGCGTGCAGACGCCCCGCTTCTGCGGGTTCTGCTGCATGGCCGGGACCTTGTTGCGCTTCACCGGCGCAATGCGCGGCTTGCGGATCAGCTGGTTGACGGTAGGCATTAAACCCTCTTGTCTCTCAATTCCGTGTCTCGCCCGGTCAGGGCCGCTCAAAGCGTCATTTCCATACGCAAATTCGGGCCACAAACCGCGCCTCGCGGTCTTGCCCGAACAAATGGCAGAGGAAGCGGAAGCCGCTTCATGCACGCCGGAAATGTCTTTTCGCTCGTAAAACGAACCCTGTTTGAGGCAAACTCCAAAGCGTGTCGCTTCGGAAGCAAGAGCCTCACATCGGTTCTGACTGGGCGGCTTCTACTCGTATGGCCACTGTCCGTCAACCCCGGAGCGGCAAATATTGCGCTGAAACCGAGGCGTGGCAGCCATGCGAAAAATGCATGTAATTTTCTTGCGCCGTTTTTCAAGAGGAAGGCAGAAAGTGACCGGCTTGCGGCTGTTTCCGGGCCGTGCTTCGTGCGAAAAGGCGGCATGAACAGCCCAAACCCCCTCGCCCGGAGGTACGAACCCGTGAATGACAATGAGGAGCGCCCAGTCACCATTATTACCGGCCGGGTGTGGAAGCGCAAAGGCGGTAAGCCGGAAGGCGTGCATCTGATGCTGGTCGCGCCGGACGACGATTCTGCGGTGCGCCGTGCTCTCGAATCGCTTGCCGCCGAAGGCTATGCCGAGGCCGAGCTCGACCAGATCGGCGACATGGACGGCGTGCCCGACGAGGAACCGCATCTGTCCGCCTATCAGGGCGCGCTCGAAGGCGAAGTGTCGATCGTGACGTTCGATGTGCCGATCTGAAGAGATCTGAATCGCGGTCGATCTCACGAGCCGGCGACAAAAGCCCGGCGACTTGCCCGCCACAACTTCTCTGCTAAGAAACGACCTCTGGCAAAACCAAGCACACTCAACCTGCGGAGCTCCCATGTCTTCTAATCCCATCAAGCTCGGCATCGTCGGCGTGGGAAAGATCGTCCGCGACCAGCATCTGCCGGCGCTGGCGAAGGACCAGGGTTATCGCCTGGTTGCCGCAGCCAGCCGCCATGGCAAAGTGGAGGACATCCCGAACTTCCCGACGATCGAGGCGATGCTCGACGCAACGCCCGAACTCGAGGCGGTGTCGCTATGCATGCCGCCGCAGTTTCGCTACGACGCCGCGCGCACGGCGCTGGCGGCGAAAAAGCATGTCTTCCTGGAAAAACCGCCCGGCGCCACGGTCAGCGAGGTCGAGGATTTGAAAGCGCTGGCGGTGGCGAACGGCGTCTGCCTGTTCGCCAGCTGGCACTCGCGCTATGCGCCGGCCGTCGAAGCAGCGCGTACATTCCTCAGCTCGACTACGATCAGGTCGGCCGCCATCAACTGGAAGGAAGACGTGCGCCGCTGGCATCCGAATCAGGAATGGATCTGGGCTCCCGGCGGCTTTGGCGTCTTCGATCCCGGCATCAACGCGCTGTCGATCGCCACCCACATCCTGCCACCGATGTTCATCAGTTCGGCAGAACTCGATTTCCCCGAAAACCGCGCGGCCCCGATCGCCGCCCATATCGTCTTCCGTACTTCGAACGGTCTGCCGGTGACGATGGAACTCGACTGGCGCCAGACCGGGCCGCAAAGCTGGGACATCCTGGCCGATACCGAGGCCGGATCGATGGTGCTTTCTGGCGGCGGCTCAAAGCTCGCCATCGATGGCCGCGTCGTTCACGAGGAGCCGGAAGCCGAATATCCGATGCTCTACAAGCGCTTCGCCGAGATCGTGCGCGCCGGCGTTTCCGACGTCGACCTCGCGCCGCTCCAGCACGTCGCCGACGCCTTCATGCTCGGCAAGCGCAATGTGGTCGAAGCTTTTTTTGACTGACACTGACCCCGGTAGAGCGACCTTGAATGTTCCGGATCATCTTGGCTTGCGGTCCAGGAATTCTCCCGGACGACGCGCAGAAGCAACGGGAGCCGTCCGGTGTCCTTGTTCAAGTTCGCTCATGACATGTTGAACCGCCACCTCGAGATCGGCCTGCCCCCAGCCAAGCTCGGTGATTTCTCCATATCGAATGAAATTTGAGCGGCCGAAACCACCTTCAATGTCATTGTAAGAAATCACGCTCCGGCCGATCAACGCTACGACCCAGATGCGATGATCACTCCCAGCAGGAGAGTGATGCAGCCATTCTTCCGGATCGATCTTGATCAGGTCCCAAAGCCTTCGCTGCCCAAAGCTCATACGATCTCGGCCAGTGTTGATCAATTCCCAGATGGTCGCCTCGTTCAATTGCCGATTCCTTAAAAAGCCAGCCGCCGGTGGCAGCTTCAACTGACGATCGCTATTGCAAAGCCGTCATAGCCCTTGGCGCCAACAGTCTGGATCGCGGTACCTTGCAGACGCTTGTCGCTGCCAATGAACGAGAACGCCGCGCGTGCCCCTTCGACATTGGCGTCGCGGCCATCTTCGTTCACCACCGCGCCGTCACGGATGACATTGTCGCAGACGATGACAGTCCCCGGCCTCGAAAGACGCATCGCCCAGGACAGATAGTGCTGGTTGTTCGGCTTGTCGGCGTCGATGAAGATGAAGTCGAACGGCCCGGCATTCTCGGCGCCTAACGCGGCAAGCGATTGAAGCGCCGGTCCGACCCGCAGTTCCACGCGGTCAGATACCCCTGCCCGTTCAAAGTTCGACCGCGCGACACTGGCGTGGTGCGGATCAAGCTCGAGCGTCACGACCTTGCCGTCCACGGGCAACGCTCGCGCCATCCAGATTGTCGAGTAGCCGCCCAACGTGCCGATTTCGAGTACCTTCTTCGCTCCCTGCATTCGCGCAAGAAGTGACAGCAGCTTGCCTTGTGCCGGGGAAACATCGATCGGCGGTAGGCCGTGGTCATGGTTGGCCGCCAGAACGGCATCGAGGGCGGGATCCGCCTCGAAAAGAGCCTCGACAATGTAGCCGTCGACAGAAGCCCAGATCCTCCTGCTCATCCGTTGTCCTCCGATCCGATTGGGGAACCACAATGCGAAAAGGGGCCACTTGGGCCCCTTTTCTATCTTCTCTTACTTGCGCGCTTACTGGGCGGCGGTAACCATGTCGGTCAGCATCGGCTCGGCGACCTCGACGCCGGACGCCTTGCGGCGCTCGTCGATGATCAACTCGTCGCGCGAGGTGGCGATGCGCCGGATCTGGCTCATCGTGCCGCCGGTGCCGGCCGGGATGAGCCGGCCGACGATGACGTTTTCCTTCAGCCCCTGCAGCATGTCGGTCTTGCCGGCAACCGCAGCTTCGGTCAGCACCCTCGTCGTCTCCTGGAAGGAGGCGGCGGAGATGAAGGACGGCGTCTGCAGCGAGGCCTTGGTGATGCCCAGCAGCACCGGCTGGCCTTCGGCCGGCTTCTTGCCCTCCTCGACCAGGCGCTCGTTGACCTCTTCCAGTTCGATCACGTCGACGTGGTCGCCCGGAATGTAGGTCGAATCGCCCTGCGTGGTGATCTCGACCTTCTGCAGCATCTGGCGAACGATCACCTCGATGTGCTTGTCGTTGATCGACACGCCCTGCAGGCGGTAGACCTCCTGGATCTCGTTGACGAGGTAGGAGGCAAGCGCCTCCACGCCCTTGATCGCCAGGATGTCGTGCGGCGCCGGATTGCCGTCGAGGATATAGTCGCCCTTCTCGATGACGTCGCCGTCCTGGAGATGGAACGGCTTGCCCTTCGGGATCAGGTATTCGACCGGCTCAAGCGTCGAGTCATGCGGCTCGATGATGATGCGGCGCTTGTTCTTGTAGTCGCGACCGAAGCGGATCGTGCCATCGATCTCGGCGATGATGGCGTGATCCTTCGGACGGCGTGCCTCGAACAGTTCGGCCACACGCGGCAGACCGCCGGTGATGTCCTTGGTCTTGGCGCTTTCCATCGGAATACGCGCCAGCACGTCGCCGGGGCGAACCTGTGCGCCGGGTTCGACCGAAAGAATGGCCTCGACCGAGAGCAGGAAGCGGGCGTCGCCACCCTTCGACAGCTTGCCGACCTTGCCCTTGGCATCCTGGACGACGATCGCCGGCTTGAGGTCGTTGCCGCGTGGCGTCGAACGCCAGTCGATGACCTCGCGCTTGGTGATGCCGGTCGATTCGTCGGCGGTTTCCTGAACGGAAATGCCATCGACCAGATCTTCGAACGCCACCCTGCCCTCGATTTCGGTGAGGACCGGGCGGGTATAGGGATCCCACTCGGCAATACGCTGGCCGCGCTTCACCTTGTCGCCATCGTCGACGAAGATGCGCGAACCGTAGGTGACGCGGTGCGTGGCGCGTTCCTTGCCGGCCTCGTCGAGGATCAGCACCGCCATGTTGCGACCCATGACCATCAGCTGGCCGTCGGAGTTGCGCACCACGTTGCGGTTGCGGATCTCGACCTTGCCCTCGTACGAGGCTTCAAGGAACGAGGAATCCACCACCTGCGCCGTGCCGCCCATGTGGAAGGTACGCATGGTGAGCTGGGTGCCCGGCTCGCCAATCGACTGCGCCGCGATGACGCCGACAGCCTCGCCCTGGTTGACAGGCGTGCCGCGGGCCAGATCGCGTCCGTAACAGACCGCGCAAACGCCGACCCTGACCTCGCAGGTTAGCGCCGAACGGATGCGGACAGACTGCACACCGGCCTTTTCGATCAGTTCCACGTCACGCTCGTCCATCAGCGTTCCGGCCTTGACCAGAACCTCGCCGGTGACCGGGTGAGTGATATCGTCGAGCGAGGTGCGGCCGAGAACGCGCTGACCAACCGAAGCGACGACCTGACCGGCATCGACGATCGGCTGCATGGTGAGGCCCTTGTCGGTGCCGCAGTCGAGCGAGTTGACGATGCAGTCCTGCGCCACGTCGACAAGACGACGCGTCAGGTAACCCGAGTTCGCCGTCTTCAAGGCGGTGTCGGCCAGACCCTTGCGGGCGCCGTGGGTCGAGTTGAAGTACTCGAGCACGGTCAGGCCTTCCTTGAAGTTCGAGATGATCGGCGTCTCAATGATTTCACCGCTAGGCTTGGCCATCAGGCCGCGCATGCCGGCGAGCTGGCGCATCTGGGTGGGCGAGCCGCGCGCACCGGAGTGCGACATCATGTAGATCGAGTTCATCGGCTTCTGACGGCCGTTGTCCTCGAACTCGACCGCCTTGATGCGGGCCATCATTTCGTCGGCGACCTTTTCCGAGCACTTGGCCCAGGCGTCGACGACCTTGTTGTACTTCTCGCCCTGGGTGATCAGGCCGTCATTGTACTGCTGCTCGTATTCCTTGGCCAAAGCCTCGGTGTCGGACACCAGCTTGATCTTGGCATCCGGGATCAGCATGTCGTCCTTGCCGAACGAAATGCCGGCACGGCAGGCGTGGCTGAAGCCGAGAGCCATGATGCGATCGCAGAAAATGACCGTCTCCTTCTGACCGCAATGGCGGTAGACGGTGTCGATCATCTTGGAGATGTTCTTCTTGGTCATCTCCTGGTTGGCGGTCTCGTAGGGCACGTTGACGTTCTTCGGCAGCAGCTCGCCGATGATCATGCGGCCAGGCGTGGTGTCGTGGATCTTCGATACGACCTTACCGTCGGCGTCGACCGTGCGGAAGCGCCCCTTGATCTTGGAATGCAGCGTTACCGCCTTGGTCTCGAGCGCATGCTGGAGCTCGCCCATATCGGCAAACACCATGCCCTCGCCCGGCTCGTTCTGGTTGACGATCGACAGATAGTAGAGACCGAGAACCATGTCCTGCGACGGGACGATGATCGGCGCGCCGGAAGCCGGGTGCAGGATGTTGTTGGTCGACATCATCAGCACGCGAGCCTCGAGCTGCGCTTCCAGTGACAGCGGCACGTGGACCGCCATCTGGTCGCCGTCGAAGTCGGCGTTGAAGGCCGTGCAGACCAGCGGGTGAAGCTGGATCGCCTTGCCTTCGATCAGGATCGGCTCGAACGCCTGGATGCCGAGGCGGTGCAGCGTCGGCGCGCGGTTCAACAGCACCGGATGCTCGCGGATGACCTCGTCGAGGATATCCCAGACCTCCGGACGCTCCTTTTCGACCAGCTTCTTCGCCTGCTTGACGGTCGAGGAGTAACCCTTGGCGTCGAGACGGGCGTAGATGAAGGGCTTAAACAGCTCGAGCGCCATCTTCTTCGGCAGGCCGCACTGGTGCAGCTTGAGCTCGGGACCGGTGACGATGACCGAGCGGCCGGAATAGTCGACGCGCTTGCCGAGCAGGTTCTGGCGGAACCGGCCCTGCTTGCCCTTCAACATGTCGGACAGCGACTTCAGCGGACGCTTGTTGGCGCCGGTGATGACGCGGCCGCGGCGGCCATTGTCGAACAGCGCATCGACGGCTTCCTGCAGCATGCGCTTTTCATTGCGCACGATGATGCCGGGCGCGCGCAGCTCGATCAGCCGCTTCAAGCGGTTGTTGCGGTTGATGACGCGGCGGTAGAGGTCGTTCAGATCCGACGTAGCGAAACGGCCGCCGTCCAGCGGGACAAGCGGACGCAGATCCGGCGGGATCACCGGAACCACCTTCATGATCATCCATTCCGGACGGTTGCCGGATTCCATGAAGTTCTCGACGACCTTGAGACGCTTCAGATACTTCTTCTGCTTGCGCTCGGAGGTGGTCGAAGCCAGTTCCGAACGCAGATCGCCGGCGATCTTCTCGAGGTCCATGCCGGCCAGCAGGTCGTGGATCGCCTCGGCGCCGATCATGGCGGTGAAACTATCCTCGCCATATTCGTCGACGGCCATCATGTACTCTTCCTCGCTGAGCAGCTGGTGCTCCTTCAGCGCGGTGAGGCCGGGTTCGGTGACGATGTAGTTCTCGAAGTAAAGGACCCGCTCGATGTCCTTCAGGGTCATGTCGAGCAGCGTGCCGATGCGCGACGGCAGCGACTTCAGGAACCAGATGTGGGCGACCGGTGCCGCCAGCTCGATATGGCCCATGCGCTCGCGGCGGACGCGCGACAGCGTGACTTCGACGCCGCACTTCTCGCAGATGACGCCCTTGTACTTCATGCGCTTGTACTTGCCGCACAGGCACTCATAGTCCTTGATCGGACCAAAAATGCGCGCGCAGAACAGGCCGTCACGCTCCGGCTTGAAGGTGCGGTAGTTGATGGTCTCCGGCTTCTTGATCTCGCCGAATGACCAGGACAGAATCTTCTCAGGGCTGGCAAGCGAGATCCGGATGGAATCGAACACCTGCGCAGGCGCCTGGGGGTTGAAGAGATTCATGACCTCTTGGTTCATGCCGTTCTCCTTTTCGGGGTCCTCGAAAACCCCTTGCATCTAGCGCGGGCCAAACGCCCGCCGACTTGATCGGCCATCGGCCGAGAATTTGGTGCGTCCGGTCGCGGGAAGGCCGCGGCCGGACGTCTTGCTTACTCGGCCGCGTCGGGCAGCCGGATCGGGTTGTCGTCGAGCTTGGTGTTCTCCAACTCGACATTGAGGCCGAGAGACCGCATTTCCTTAACGAGAACGTTGAAGCTCTCGGGGATGCCGGCCTCGAATGTGTCGTCGCCTCTGACGATCGCCTCGTAGACCTTGGTGCGGCCGGCGACGTCATCCGACTTCACCGTCAGCATCTCCTGCAGCGTGTAGGCGGCGCCGTACGCTTCAAGCGCCCAGACCTCCATCTCGCCAAAGCGCTGGCCACCGAACTGCGCCTTGCCGCCCAGCGGCTGCTGGGTAACGAGCGAGTACGGCCCGATCGAACGCGCGTGGATCTTGTCGTCCACAAGGTGGTGAAGCTTGAGCATATATATGTAGCCCATCGTCACTTTGCGATCGAACGGTTCGCCGGTGCGTCCGTCATAGAGCTGCGACTGACCGCTGGTGTGCAGGCCCGCCTGCTCCAGCATGATGTTGATGTCGGCCTCGTGCGCGCCGTCGAACACCGGTGTCGCGATGGAGACGCCGCGGCGCATCTGCTCGCTGAGGCGAACGATGCTCTCGTCGTCATATTCGCGGACCGGCTCGTTGCGGTCATTGGCCGGCATGAAGCTCTCAAGCGTCTTGCGCAGCGGCTTGATGTCGCCCGCCGTCTTGTACGCATCGATCAGATCGCCGATCTTCTTGCCCATTCCGGCGCAAGCCCAGCCCAGATGCGTTTCCAGGATCTGGCCGACATTCATGCGGCTCGGCACACCCAGCGGGTTGAGCACGATGTCGGCATGCGTGCCGTCCTCGAGGAAAGGCATGTCCTCGACCGGAACGATCCGCGACACGACACCCTTGTTGCCGTGCCGGCCGGCCATCTTGTCGCCGGGCTGCATCTTGCGCTTCACGGCCACGAAGACCTTGACCATCTTCATGACGCCCGGAGGCATCTCGTCGCCGCGCTGCACCTTCTCGACCTTGTCCATGAAGCGCTGCTCGAGCGCCTTCTTGGAATCGTCGTACTGGCCACGCAGGGCTTCCAGTTCGCTCTGGAGCTTTTCGTTCTCCACGGCAAACTGCCACCACTGCGAACGCGGATACTCGTCGAGCGTGTCCTTCGACAGCTTCGAGCCCTTCTTGAAGCCCTTCGGCCCGGCAATCGCCTCCTTGCCGACGAGAACGTCGGAAAGGCGCGAATAGACGTTACGGTCGAGGATCGCCTGCTCGTCGTCGCGGTCCTTGGCGAGGCGTTCGATCTCCTCGCGCTCGATCGCCATGGCGCGCTCGTCCTTCTCGACACCGTGGCGGTTGAAGACGCGCACTTCGACGACGGTGCCGAAGGTTCCCGGAGGCATGCGCATGGAGGTATCGCGCACGTCCGAGGCCTTTTCACCGAAGATGGCGCGCAGCAGCTTTTCTTCCGGCGTCATCGGGCTTTCGCCCTTCGGCGTGATCTTGCCGACCAGGATGTCGCCCGGCTGCACTTCCGCACCAATGTAGACGATGCCGGCCTCATCGAGGTTCTTCAGCGCTTCTTCCGAGACGTTCGGGATATCGCGCGTGATCTCCTCCGGCCCGAGCTTGGTGTCGCGGGCCATGACTTCGAACTCCTCGATGTGGATCGAGGTGAAGACGTCGTCGGCGACGATGCGCTCGGACAAGAGGATGGAATCCTCGTAGTTGTAGCCATTCCACGGCATGAACGCGACCAGCACGTTGCGGCCGAGGGCCAGATCACCGAGCTCGGTCGACGGGCCGTCGGCGATGATGTCGCCCTTGTTGACCCGGTCGCCCATGCGCACCAGCGGACGCTGGTTGATGCAGGTGTTCTGGTTCGAACGCTGGAACTTCATCAGCCGGTAGATATCGACGCCGGACTTGCCGGGATCGAGATCTTCCGTGGCGCGGATGACGATACGCGTCGCGTCCACCTGGTCGACGATGCCGCCGCGGCGGGCGCCGATGGCGGCGCCCGAGTCACGGGCGACGATCGGCTCCATGCCGGTGCCGACGAACGGCGCTTCGGCGCGCACCAGCGGCACGGCCTGACGCTGCATGTTCGAGCCCATCAGCGCGCGGTTGGCGTCGTCGTTCTCAAGGAACGGAATCAGGGCCGCGGCCACCGACACCATCTGCTTCGGCGACACGTCCATCAGATCGACGTTTTCGCGCGGCGCCATCATCACTTCGCCGGCGTTACGGCAAATGACGAATTCGTCGACGAAATGACCATTCTTGTCGAGCTCGGCATTGGCCTGCGCGACGTGGTGCTTGGCCTCTTCCATAGCCGACAGGTAGACGACCTCATTGGTCAGCTTGCCGTTGACGATCTTGCGGTACGGGCTCTCGATGAAGCCGTATTTGTTGACACGCGCGAAGGTCGCAAGCGAGTTGATCAGGCCGATATTCGGGCCTTCCGGCGTCTCGATCGGGCAGATGCGGCCGTAATGCGTCGGGTGCACGTCGCGCACCTCGAACCCGGCACGCTCGCGGGTCAGGCCGCCCGGTCCAAGCGCCGACAGGCGGCGCTTGTGGGTGATCTCCGACAGCGGGTTGGTCTGATCCATGAACTGCGACAGCTGCGAGGAACCGAAGAACTCGCGCACGGCGGCAGCCGCCGGCTTGGCGTTGATCAGGTCCTGCGGCATCACCGTGTCGATCTCGATCGAGGACATACGTTCCTTGATCGCGCGCTCCATGCGCAGCAGGCCGACGCGGTACTGGTTCTCCATCAGCTCGCCGACCGAGCGCACGCGGCGGTTGCCGAGATTGTCGATGTCGTCGATCTCGCCCTTGCCGTCGCGCAGTTCGACCAGCGTCTTGACCACGGCCAGGATGTCGTCCTTGCGCAGCACGCGCACGGTATCCTCGGCCTTGAGCTCGAGGCGCATGTTCATCTTGACGCGGCCGACGGCCGAAAGATCATAGCGCTCGCTGTCGAAGAACAGCGAGTTGAACATGGCTTCGGCGGTCTCGAGCGTCGGCGGCTCACCGGGGCGCATGACGCGGTAGATGTCGAACAGCGCGTCCTGGCGGCTCTCGTTTTTGTCGACGTTGAGCGTGTTGCGGATATAAGCGCCGACATTGACGTGATCGATGTCGAGAACCTTGATCTCGTCATCGCCGGTGCCGAGAAGCACTTTCAGCGTCTTTTCATCGATCTCGTCGCCGGCTTCGAGGAAAATCTCGCCGGTGCCATAGTTGACGATGTCCTCGGCAAGGTAGTTGCCGAGCAGATCCTCGTCGGTCGCCTTGATCGCCTTGAGACCTTTTTCGCCAAGCGCCCTGGCCTGGCGGGCAGTGATCTTCTTGCCGGCCTCGACGACGACCTCGCCGGTGTCGGCGTCAACCAGGTCACCAACGGCCTTGAGGCCGCGGAAACGCTCGACGTTGAAGGGAATGCGCCAATGGTCGCCGGCGCGCTTGTAGGTGATTTTGTTGTAGAAGGTCGACAGGATCTCTTCGCCGTCCATGCCGAGCGCCATCAGCAGCGACGTCACCGGAATCTTGCGGCGGCGGTCGATACGGGCGTGCACGACGTCCTTGCTATCGAACTCGATGTCGAGCCACGAGCCGCGGTAGGGAATGACCCGCGCGGCAAACAGAAGCTTGCCGGACGAGTGCGACTTGCCCTTGTCATGGTCGAAAAAGACGCCCGGCGAACGGTGCATCTGCGAGACGATGACGCGCTCGGTGCCGTTGACGATGAAGGTGCCGTTCAAGGTCATGAGCGGCATGTCGCCCATGTAGACGTCCTGCTCCTTGATGTCCTTGATCGACTTCGCGCCGGTATCCTCGTCGATATCGAACACGATGAGGCGCAGCGTCACCTTGAGCGGCGCCGCATAGGTCAGGTCGCGCTGACGGCATTCGTCAACGTCGAATTTCGGTCCTTCGAACTCGTATTTCACGAATTCCAGCATCGAGGAGCCGGAAAAATCGGAAATCGGGAAGACCGACTTGAAAACTGCCTGCAGCCCCTCGTCAGGACGCCCACCCTTGGGCTCCTCCACCATCAGGAACTGGTCATAGGATGCCTTCTGAACCTCGATCAGGTTCGGCATCTCCGCAACTTCCGGGATCTTTCCGAAAAATTTGCGTACGCGTCTGCGGCCATTGAAAGTCTGGGTCTGGGCCATCGTCGCTCCTTAGCTCAATTCTCGGGACGAGCCTCGCCGCGGCTCGCCTTGCATCTCGGGCCACCTCGGCGGCCCTGTCTTGTTGCCCGCCGCCTGTCGGCGGCTTCTTGTCTTTTCACCCACCACCAATTGGCGGTGGGCCAGAAACGGGAGAAAACCCGTTTCCTGAAGGCCGGTTTGCGGCCCTCAGGAAAGAGGTTTTCGCACTCTTCGCGCCATGAGCCTCCCCTCGACGTGAAGGGAGTGGCGGACGGCGCGACGCCGTCCGCCGGTACTCAACGCTTACTTCAGTTCGACCTTGGCGCCGGCTGCTTCCAGCTGGGCCTTGAACTTGTCCGCGTCGGCCTTGGAAACGGCTTCCTTGACCGGCTTCGGAGCCGCCTCGACCAGGTCCTTGGCTTCCTTGAGGCCAAGACCGGTGATGGCGCGAACTTCCTTGATGACGTTGATCTTCTGAGCGCCTGCTTCGGTGAGGACGACGTCGAATTCCGTCTTTTCCTCGACCGGAGCAGCAGCGGCCGCGGCGCCGCCAGCAGCGGCAACCGCCACCGGAGCAGCGGCGGAAACGCCCCACTTTTCTTCAAGAAGCTTCGACAGCTCGGCCGCCTCGAGGACGGTCAGCTTCGAAAGGTCGTCTACGATCTTTGCCAGATCAGCCATTGCAATGTTCCTTCATAAGGTTCGAACGTGTGTTTGTGATAGCGAGGAACGGCCTCATGCCGCCTCGTCCTTCCGGGCGTAAGCGCCGATGACGCGCGCGACCGAAGCCGCAGGCGCATTGACGATCTGGGCGATCCGGGTTGCCGGCGTGGCGATCATGCCAACCAGCCTGGCGCGCAGCTCATCGAGCGACGGAAGTGTGGCGAGTGCCTTCACACCGTCGGCGTTGAGCGAGGTGGTGCCCATTGCGCCGCCGAGAATGACGAGCTTGTCATTTCCCTTGGCGAAATCGGACGCGACCTTCGGCGCCGCAATCGGATCCTCCGAATAGGCGATCAGCGTCTGTCCCTTGAACAGCTCGATGATCGATGCGGAGTCCGTGCCCTGAAGAGCGATTTTGGCGAGACGGTTCTTCGCGACTTTGACGGTGCCACCGGCGGCGCGCATTTTCGACCGAAGGTCGTTCATTTGCGCGACGGTGATACCGGCGTAGTGGGCCACGACGACTGAACCAGCGCTTGAGAACGCATCATTCAGGCCCGTGACGAGTTCGCGTTTTTCCGCTCTGTCCACTGCCTATCTCCAGTTGACCCCTGCCCTCTACGAAGGACAGGCGTCGGGTTGCCTTTTGCCGGCCGGGCCATCCAGTAACGGATCTCCCGAACGACGCTCGAGGATCCTGCCCCCTTTCGCCACACCTGCCGGCAAGCCGGACGGTGCGCAGACAAAAGGCAAACACGGTTCGAACCTTTCATTGGAGCGTTCGCTCCTTTGTCCGGTCTTCACCCGTCTCATGCAGGCCCACATGAATTAAGGCCCACATCACCTAAGGCTTGGGGGCCGCCTGCAATCTCGGACAGGATGTCCGGAAGCCTTTCGACTTCCGGTACCGGGCCGCCGACAGGTCGGAGGCCCGGAATTCTTTCACGGATCAGCGTCTTAGCGGCCGATCCAATTGTTCGTATCAGGACGCTGCGAGCGTCGAGACGTCGAGCTTGAGGCCCGGGCCCATCGTCGAGGTGACCGACACCTTCTTGACGTAATTGCCCTTGGCACCAGCCGGCTTTGCCCTGGTCACCGCATCGGCGAAGGCGCGGACGTTCTCTTCCAGCGCCTTGACGTCGAACGAGACCTTGCCGACGCCGGCATGAACGATGCCGGCCTTCTCGACGCGGAACTCGACGGCGCCGCCCTTCGATGCCTTCACGGCGGCGGCCACGTCGGTGGTGACGGTGCCGACCTTCGGGTTCGGCATCATGCCGCGCGGGCCGAGCACCTTGCCGAGACGGCCGACCAGCGGCATCATGTCCGGCGTGGCGATGCAGCGGTCGAAGTCGATCGTGCCCTTCTGGACGATGTCGACCAGATCCTCGGCTCCGACGATGTCGGCGCCGGCGGCCTTGGCCTCCTCGGCCTTGTCACCGCGCGCGAACACGGCGACGCGAACGCTGCGGCCGGTGCCGTTCGGCAGGTTGACCACGCCGCGGACCATCTGGTCGGCATGGCGGGGGTCGACGCCGAGGTTCATCGCGACTTCGATGGTCTCGTCGAACTTCACCGAGGAGCGATCCTTGAGCAGCTTCAGCGCCTCACCCAAAGCGTAAGCCTTGTTGGGATCGATGCCTTCGCGGGTCTGCGATACACGCTTTGCAATCTTTGCCATGATCTCAGCCCACCACTTCCAGACCCATCGAGCGGGCGGAGCCCTCGACCATGCGCATGGCCGCCTCGACGTCGTTTGCGTTCAGATCCTTCATCTTCTGCTCGGCGATGGCGCGCACCTTGTCGCGGCCGATCGTGCCGGCCTTGACCTTGCCCGGCTCCTTCGAGCCCGACTTCAGGTTCGCGGCCTTCTTCAGGAAGTAGCTCACCGGCGGCGTCTTCATGACGAAGGTGAACGACTTGTCCTGGTAGTAGGTGATGACGACCGGAACCGGCGAGCCCTTTTCCATTTCCTGGGTCTGCGCGTTGAACGCCTTGCAGAACTCCATGATGTTGATGCCACGCTGACCAAGCGCCGGGCCGATCGGGGGCGACGGCGTCGCCGATCCCGCGGAAACCTGGAGCTTGAGCTGGCCTGCAATTTTCTTAGCCATCTCTCTTCCTGCCTTTTCTCATGCCGGTCTTGCCGGCGGTTGCAGTCTGGTGGTGCGGTCCGCGCGGCCGGCTAAAGCCGCATTCGCCTCCCACCCGTTTTGGCCGCGCGATCTCCGCGCCGCCTTCCCTGCCGCCGAAACCGGTGCAGGGATTTCGGATCAGCCCTTCTCGACCTGTCCGAATTCCAGATCGACCGGCACGGCGCGCCCGAAGATCGATACTTCCACCTTGAGCCGCGCCCGCTCCTCGTCCACTTCCTGGACGAAACCGTTGAACGACGCGAATGGTCCATCCGAAACGCGGATCGCTTCGCCGATCTCGAACGTCACCGACGGCTTCGGCCGCTCGACGCCTTCCTGAACCTGGTTCAGGATACGCTGGGCTTCGGCTTCGGTGATCGGCACCGGCTTGGAGTCGCCCAGGAACCCGGTGACCTTCGGCGTGTTCTTGACGAGCGAGAACACGGCATCGGTCAGATTGGCCTTCAACAGCACATAGCCCGGAAAGAACTTGCGCTCGGCATCGACCTTGCGGCCGCGGCGGATCTCGACGACCTTCTCGGTCGGCACCACGATCTGCTCGATGTCGGCGGACAGGCCCTTCTGCTTGGCCTTGTTCTCGATGTCCTCGGCGACCTTCTTTTCAAAGTTCGAGTAGGCGTGGACGATGTACCACCGCGCGGTCATTTTAAGACTTCTCCGTAATCGCCGGACTTACTGTCCGAGGCCGAGGATTTTTTCGACCGCAAAGCCCATGGCCACGTCTGCGGTAAAGAAAAAGATCATCGCGATGACCGCGAACACAAGGACCATCACCGTCGAGATCACCGTTTCGCGCCGCGACGGCCAAGTGACCTTGGCAGTCTCCGCGCGAACCTGCTGGAGAAAGGTGAAAGGATTTGTGGTTTTCGAAGCCATATGCCGCTCTGTCTGCAAGACCCGTTGGCCGGGTCTCCTGGATGATCCCGCTGGCCGGGACGTGCCGCTTGAGCGTGCGTTCGCGCCGAATCAGCGCAATCATTTCGCCCATGCAAATCAGACGCGTAAAGCCGGCTTCCCAGCTCCACGCGTCGCGTGTCTGTTTCGTCTACATAAAACCGATTCTTGATCCACGCAAGTGGCAAGTGTCCGCTTTATGACCAAACGCCGCCTCGGAACCATCCAGTCGTCCCGTCCCGGCTATGCGGCCCTTATGCCGCAACTTATGCTATATGGCAAGTCACAAGCCGGTTTTCAAAGGCTGCGCTGCAAAAGAATCGTTTTTTAGGTATCCATTCGTAGGAATGGCACGGGCAGCAGGGCTCGAACCTACGACCTGCGGTTTTGGAGACCGCCGCTCTACCAACTGAGCTATGCCCGTATGCGCATGTCGGCGCAGCAGGCGCTTCCTAAAAGCTTCCGCGCGCTCTGTAAAGAGCGGTGTGCGCTGCCCAGCCTTCATCTTCGAAAGTCGAGGCGTCCTCCCGGCCATTTCCCGTCGATCCGTTGATTGCTGACGACCAAACCGACCCAGGGACGCACGATTTGTGGGTCGGTCAGATTGATATATTTTCCAACCAGCCCTTTCGCACTGACGCGCCGCGCATCAATGAGCCCCTTGCGCACGCCATCATGCCAATCGAACAGTAGGTAAACTCTCTCTCCCGCCGTCGTCAGCTCGCCCCGGCCAGACTTCCATTTACCCTTGCTATCGCCTGGAATCGTGGGGTCGGCACCGCCGTTCCATCGGCTGGACCACCTGCCTTCGATGGTGTCGTTGCGGTCGCCGTCGCTTTCGGTGCCCCAGGCTTCGGCGTTTTCATCGCTTGCAGTTCCCTCCAGTTTTACGCCGGCGGCGAACGCCGACACCTCCTCGTCGTCGGGAGTGGGGACATCCATGACACCGAACGGGTTTCGGGTTCCGCGGTTGCCGTCAAAGGTGCTGCCTGAATTTTTCTTGCCTTCCGATCTCATCGCAAAGTCTCCGGTTTTCAGTGAGGCCCCGCCAGTCGACGGCGACTTTAAACCGTTAGCCTGGAGGACCGAGACCTCCATAGCCACCCGTTTTCCTGGCCGGCAGGGTTTTCGACCGATTCACGCCCGGTCAGTTTCCCGAAGGCGGCTTGTAGGGGCCGCCCGGCACGCCCCAACCCCAGACCGGCATTGGTTCCGCCTCGGGATCGCAGGTCGGACCTTTGTTGGAGTTCATCTTGGCCAGCCGCGATCCCCATTCGATATAGGCCATGAAGGCCGAGCGGAATTCGGGATCGTCAGGCAGCCCGATCTCGTCGGCGGCGTCGGCGAGGAGATTGATCCAGCGCCGGCGCTGCTCCTCGGTCAGATGCTTGCCAAGATGATGCATCACCATCTCGCGATGGCCGCCATGCTTTTCGCTGTAGGCTTTCGGTCCACCGAAAACTTCGCCGATGAAGGCCGCGACGTGGGCCGGATGGTCCGCCGACATATGCTTGAACACCGGCCCGACAATGGGATCCCGAGAGACGTTGTCGTAGAAGGTCTGGGTCAGGCGGTTCAGCGCTTCGGTGCCGCCGGCCCATTCGAACAATGTCGGGACGTCCTGGCTCATTTGCGATCCCTCGCCTGGCTGGTCTTCTACCACGCCGGACGATAGCGGAAACATCCAGCATCGCTCAACCTGTCTCGATGGCCAGCTTCCGAAACCGACGCGCCCCTACAATTTGGCGGGCGCCTCGGCCTGCGCATTGGGCGAGAGCACCACGCGGCAATTGTCAGGCTTCGGCACCGATCTGCACAGGGTGGCACCGGTCAGCTCGTCCACTGATTGCGGCCCAGTCGTCAGTCCGGCCCTCAGCATCACGTCAGGTTCGAGCTGACGCTCGACCGAAATGCGCTGAAGCGTCATGAACAGATCACGGTTGATTGCCATCTCGTCAAGGTAAGCCTTGATCAGCTGGGCTTGTCCCATCAGGTAAAGGCTGAGTAGCGCCCGTGGACCGACAAGCCGCCTGACGCCCCCAGCCAGCATCAGCGCGCAGGCCGAATCGCAGTCGCCTTTCGCATCGCTGGCCACTCCGGCATAGGCGCCATCTTTGGCCAAGCAATTCCACTCTTCCGGGTCGCAGCCAACGAAATCGGTACGGGCAACGGCGACGTCGAGCTTCTTTTCACGGATAAGTCGCCCCATCGCCAGAGCGCTGAACAAGTCGCCGCCTCGCGAGCTCACCACTATAGGCAGCCGCCGGCTGCCAAGCGTAGCGAGCAACTGGCCCAGCTTCTGCGGGGTTTGGCTCGTGATTACGCCTTGTGCCGAGATCCATTCCGGGCAGTCGGGATTGCAGGACGAATTGCTGCGGCGAACCACAACGAAGCGCATCTCGGGTGCCCCGTTCCCCGGCACTGCCACGAGCGGCCGAGCCCACATCCATTCCGGGCAGTGGGGCTCGCACATCGGATCGCTGCCGCGAACGAGTATGAAGCCCTTGTCCGGCGCCTCGTTTCCTGGCACTGCCTCGACCGGCTGAGCAGGTGCCTCCTTGGCCAGGTGAGAAAGTGGGACTTGAGCCGGCTGAGACGGTCCGGCCTTCGCTTCGATTGCTGCCACCTTGGCCGGCTTGGCATTCGCAGGGACCTCCCTGCAGTTCGGCGGCGCAGGACTCCGCTGGCATATGCCCGCCTGCGTAAGTATGTCGAGGGAGTCCCTGCTGGTGATCAGCTTCATCGTCAGCATGTCGTCGAGGGCGATCTGCCGGATGTCGCTGGCGGGCGTGGCCTTCATTCTGTCGATTACGCCCCGTCCGACACCCATGTCCCTGAGATAGGCCGAAAGTTTCCTCTCAAGCGCCTTGCTCATCTCATAGGTCTTGTAGCCGGCATTGTCTTGAGTGATGGTTTCTGTGGTGATCCTATATTTTTTGCCCCGCACAACTCGATAGGTGGTTCGATAGTGCCGTGTTGTGCGGAAATAGGTCGTAGTGATCTGATGGACGCCTAGATAGGCCCAACCGCCGACCACGCGTCCGACGCCTCCGGCAAACATCAGCGGACATGCGGAGTTGCACATGGCACCCCCGTCAGACGCAGTGCCGAAATATGCTGCGCCCTTGCCGTCATTGGCCCGGCAATCTTTCATCCCGGGCCAACAATCGGAAAACTTGGTCGTACCGACGGCGATATCGAGCTTGTTTTTGCGGATTATTCGACCAAGCTGGAGCGCAGCATCGACATTGCCGCCCGGGGAATTGACGATGATCGGCAGTTTGCGGCGGCCGAGCGTCTTCAATATGCGCTTGAACTGCGCTGGCGTGCCCGCTTCGATGGCGCCTTCTGCCGAAATCCATTCCGGACAGTTAGACTCGCAGCCGGTCGCGTTGCTGCGCACGACGACGAATCGCATCGGCGAGAGATCATCGGATAATAGCTTCGGATCGGTCCAAGTCGTCGGATCGGACCATTTCGGGAAGACATCCTCGGCCTTTGCGGCGAAGGCAGCCATCGCCATGGCAATAACCAGCAGCCCGCGCCACCACCTTGCCACGCTATCTAAACGGCGTCCCGAAACCACGCTTGGCAAAAGCCCCCTTGATGCAACCTATAATAGTTGCGGCAATGGTGGTTGCAATAGCTTTGAAACACCCGCGCAAGATTGTTCTGCCTCGAGTCAGTAAGCGAAAAAGGCGGCCCGAAGACCGCCCTTTCGCATCGACCGGCAATGCCGGCGCCGATCACTCTATAATGGTGACGACGACGCCAGCACCGACGGTGCGGCCGCCTTCACGGATGGCGAAGCGCAGCTTCTCTTCCATGGCGATCGGCACGATCAGCTCGCAGCTATCAAGCCCGCCTTACGATTTGACCGGCGTGCTGGCCTGAGCCTTGGCGCCCGAGGCTTCGCGGCAGTTCTCGGGCTGTGGCTCCGATCTGCAGATGCCGGGGCCTGTCAATTCGTCTGCCGATTGATGCCCGGTTGTCAGCCCGTATTTCAGCATCCTGTCGAGTTCGAGCTGCCGTTCGACTGAATTCAGCTGAATTGCGGTAAACAGACCGGGGCCGATGGCCATGTCCTCGAGATAGGCCTTGACCTTTTGCTCCTGCCCTACCGAATGCACGCTCAACTGTGCACGCGGGCCGACGAGGCGTTTGACACCGCCGGCGAGCATGATCGGACAGGCCGAGCCGCACGCGCCGCCAGCATCGACCGTCAGTCCGTTATAGACGCCGTCTTCGGCCGTGCAGTCGGCCTGCCGCGGTTCGCAGCCAATGAAATCTGTCCGCGCCACGGTGACGTCGAGCTTGCGTTCGCGGATCAGCCTTCCGGCCGCCAAAGCACCGAGCACATCACCACCCGGCGAGTTGATGACGATGGGCAGACGCCGGTCGCCGACGCCGTCCAGCAGTTGGCGCAGTTTTTCGGGCGTGTCGGCGGTAATTGTGCCTTCGGCCGAGATCCATTCCGGGCAGTTGGGATTGCAAAGCGGATTGCTGCCGCGGACCAGGACGAAGCGCATGTCTGCGGCCTCCTTCGGCCGCGTGGTTTCGTGCCCTGCGGGTGCAGGCTCGGCGTTCGCCACCACTTCGCCGGCCGGCTTCGCGACATTCGCCGGCGCCGGCAGCTCCCTACAACTCGCCGGCAACGGATCGGATTTGCATAGGGTTGGCGCGGTCAGCAGGTCGACGGCATCCAAGCTGGTGACGAGATTCATTTGCAGCATGTCGTAGGGAACCAGTTGCTGGATGCTGCTGGCCGGCGTGCCTTTCATGGTCTCGAGCACGCCCAGGCCGACGCCCATCTCCTTCAGATAGGCCGCCAGCTTCCGCTCCAGCGGCTTGTTCATCTCGTAGGTCTTGTAGCTGCCGGCGTTCTTCCGGCTGACGACCTTGGTGCTGAGGATCTTCTTCTTACCCTTCACCACGCGGTAGGTGGTGCGGTACAGCAATTTCGTCCGGATATAGGTCGTGGTGATCTGATGGACGCCGAGAAAGGCCCATTCCCCGACCACGCGCCGGATGCCACCGGAAAACATCAACGGACAGGCGGAATTGCAGATGGCGCCGTCGGCATAGGCATTGCCGAAATAACGGGCGCCCTTGCCGTCCTTTTCCTTGCAGTTTTTCACATCTGGCAGACAGCCGACGAACCGGGTTTTGCCGACGGCGATATCGAGCTTGTTCTTGCGGATCAGGCGACCAAGTGTCAGCGCCGCTTCGACATTGCCGCCGGGGGAATCGACGACGATCGGCAGCTTTCGGCCGCCAAGCGCCTTCAGCGTGCGTTTGAACAGGGCCGGCGTGCCGGCTTCTATCGAGCCTTCCGCCGATATCCATTCCGGACAGGTCGGCTCGCAGCCCGGCGCGCTGCTGCGGACGACAACGAACCGCATCGTCGGGCCGAGATCCGGCGTGGATTTTTCCGGCGTGGATTTCTTGGCATCGGCTGCGAAGGCAGCGTGGCCCAAGGCGAGCAACGACACCAGGCAGATCAGCCCTAACGACCACAATGCCTGACTATGCAAACGGCGCCATGGAACCATTCGGGCAGCCCCCTCGATGCAACCTATACTAGTTACGGCAGAGGCGCTTGCAACAGGATTTGAAGCAAGGCGGTTAATCTATTCGAATCAAAAAGGCGGCCCGAAGACCGCCCTTTCGCATTCGATCTCGACCGGCAACGCCGGCGTTGATTACTCTTTGATGGTGACGACGATGCCGGCACCGACGGTGCGGCCGCCTTCACGGATGGCGAAGCGCAGCTTCTCTTCCATGGC
>NZ_JAMYOU010000052.1:0-21759 GCF_040319995.1 Mesorhizobium sp. M0815
AAACACCCACCCCCCCCACCCCCGCGGGGGGGCGGCGTCCCCGCTACTCTGTTTTTGGGTCTCCACCACGCCCCACACCCCCCGTTCCTCCCCGTGCCGCCCCCAACCCGCGGGGGCGCGGGCGCCCCCCCCCCCCCCACCGCTGGTGGATCACTCGAAGTCCTTGACGTTCTGCAGCGTCACCAGTCCGGCGCCGGTATCCACATTGGCCTCGACGGGTTCCCCACGGATGGCCCTGACGACGGTGTCGATGCCAAGCTCGCCCATTTTTGCAGGAAATTGAGCTACGCTGGCGTCCTCCGCCCCTGACTTGATCGCTTCGATCTCACCGCAGCAGGCGTCAAAGCCGACCACTATGAGGTTGTCGTTGGCAATGCCTGCATTGCTGATCGACTTGACGGCTCCAGGGATCGGCGGGCCGCAGGCCGCGTAGATTGCCTTGAGATCAGGATTGGCCGTCAGAATGTCTTCGGTCACTGACGTGCCAAGTTCCAGCGTGCAGTTGGTTGCACCTTTGCCGACGACCTCGACCTTTACCTCACCCAGTCCCTCCATCATGCCCGTGACCCGGTCATCCAGAGCCGGCACCCCGGGAACGCCTTGCAGAATACCGATCTTGTCACCGCTCTTGAGCACCGTCTTCAGGTATTCTCCGGCGATCTTGCCGCCATTGAGGTTATTGGTCGATACCAACGCCGTCTGGCCTTTCCAGTTGGGGATGCTGTTGTCGACGAGAACCACCTTGATGCCGGCGGCCACCGCCTTGTCGAGCGCCGGCGCGACCGTCGGGTCGACCGGAGTGATTGCAAGCCCTTTGACGCCTTGCGTGATCATGGATTCGATCAGAGCGATCTGGCCTTCAATGTCGGTGGCCGCCTGGCCCTGGCCGGTGACCAGTTCGATCTCCGGATGAGCGGCCGCGTATTTTTTGGCGGCGTCCTCCATGGTCGAGTAGAACGGCACCGGGAATTTCGTGATCAGGCCGATCTTGATCTTGTCTGCGGCCGAAGCCGGCATAGAAAACGCAACGGCGATCGCCAGCCCTGCGAACAGTTTTCGGTTCATTGGCATTGTTTTCCTCCCTTGGATTGAGACGCCTCCCTGCGGGAGACGCTTCAGGCATTTGCGGACCGGAACGGTCCCCAAATCTCGAACGGGTCAGGCTCCAACGATCATGGAAACCAGCTCCTGTTTGTTGTCCTTGGTCGGCACCAGTTCGCCGACCCTGCGGCCCTGGCGAAGCACCACCGCGCGATCGGCGAGTTCGACGACGTGTTCCATGTTGTGAGTGATCAGGATGACGGCATTGCCCTGGTCGCGGAGCGCAGCAACCAGATTGAGCACCTGCCGTGATTCACGCAGGCCGAGTGCGGCGGTCGGCTCATCCAGAATGACAACCTTGCGGGCGAATACGGTCGAGCGGGCCACGGCAATGGCTTGTCTTTGTCCACCCGACATCATGGCGACGACGGCATCCAGCCGCGGCAACGTGACCTTGAGATTCACCAACAGAGCGCGGGTCTCGGCGTCCATTCGGCGCTGCTGCAGAAATCGCAGGCCGCGCGGAAGCCATTGCGGGCCAGCCAGCTCGCGGCCGGCAAAGAAGTTCTGTCCCGGTGTCAGATTGTCGAACAGCGCCAGGTCCTGATAGACGGTCTCGATGCCGGCGAAGCGCGCATCCGCAGGGGAGCGTATCTGCGTTGGCGCACCATCCAAAAAGATCGCGCCGGCATCGAGTTGGTGCACCCCGCTGATGCATTTGGTTAGCGTCGATTTACCCGCGCCATTGTCGCCGAGCAGGCCGACGATCTCGCCTCGCCGCACCTCGATGCTGACATCGTCCAGAGCCAGAACCGAACCGAAACGCTTGGTCGCACCGCGTACCGCCAGCACGGGATTGTCCGCGGTGACCGCATGATCGACGTTGGCCGCAGCAGCGCTCATGACTGCCTCCCGGCTTGCATGACACGCACACGCCCTTCGAGGTAATTGCGCAGCACGTCGGACTCGACCGCTATGACGATGACCACGCCGATGACGATGAGCTGGAAAAAGACGTTGACGTTGAGCAGGTTGAGCGCGTTGCGGATAACGCCGATCATGATGGCGCCGATCAAGGCATGGCCGAGGTGGCCGCGACCACCAAGAAAGCTGGCGCCGCCAATGATCACCGCCGCGATCGTATCCAGTTCCAGCAGATTGCCGAAGAGCGGCGAACCGGCGTCGGTGCGGCCGGCAAGGATGACTGAACCGATGCCGGCGCACAGCCCTGAGATGACATAGACGGAAACCAGGACCCAGGACACGGGAATACCCATGCGCAACGCAGCGTCGGGCCGGCCGCCAACCGCATAAATCCAGCGCCCCCAGACCATGGTTTTAGCCATGACGAAAAGCACCGCGGCAACGCCGGCAACAACGAAAACCGATCCAGGCAGACCCCAGACCGCGTCGCGGCCAAGCGCATCGATCGAATCCGGCATGCCAGGGATGGCGCGGCCATCGGCCAGTTGCAGCGCCAACCCCTTGGCGATGCTCAATGTTGCCAGCGTGATGATGAAAGGATGCGGCAGTCGGCCGAAGACATAGAAGAGCCCGTTGATCGCGCCGACCGCGGCACCGCAGCCAACCATCACCGCGATCACAACGATGGCGGGGGCGCCAGCATGAAAGCTCAGCGCGCCAACGACGGAAGCCAGCGCAAGGTTCGAGCCGACGGAGAGATCGATGCCGCGTGTCAGGATGACCAGATGCTGGCCCATCGCCACAACCGAGATGACGGCCGTCTGGGCGAGGATGTTGCTGAGATTGCGTCCTGTCAGGAAATAGGGTGACAGAAAGCTGAGGACGGCGACCAGCAGCACCAGGATGACGACCGGACCAGCGCTCAGCAGCATCAGGCCAAGCGCAAGGCCGGGGACGGCTTCTGACTTCCTGGATGCCGGCAACGCGGCCTCGCCGACAGTCGTGCCGGTGTTTCCCGTTTCAGGCAAATTTCCCCTCCCCGCCGCAGCTTGTGCGAGCCGCGTCGTCAAAAACTCAGTTCGTGTTCAGGTCCTCTTCTTATCGATAAAAAACAACTGGTGTAGTCGGGTCAAGTTGTTTTTTATGGATAAAGTTCATGCTAAAAAGGACAAGGTATTGTTCCAAGGAAATCCGATGAGAACGGACACCGTCTACAAGAAGGCCTTCAATCGAGCTGCAAATATGCTGCGCGACGGACAATTGGCCGGCGAACTTCCTTCCGAAAATGAGCTTAGACGGCGAATGTGCGTCAGCCGCACAACCGTCCGAAAGGTCCTGCGAGAACTTGTTAACCGCGAACTTGTCACCGAACGCCACGGCCTCAGAGCGACGGGCCGCGCGGTCGGCGACAACGACTACTATCCGGACGCCGAAACTACGCCTCGCGCCAAGCATGTCGAACAGCAGTTCATGGAGTGGATGCTGCGGGGTGACACCAGGCCCGGAACCAGCATCAATGAGCTTGAGCTTGCACGGCAATTCGGTGTTGCGACCAATGGAATTCGCGAATTCCTGATCCGCTTCAGCCGGTTTGGACTGATCGAGAAAAGGCCGAATACAGGCTGGCTTTTCAAGGGTTTCACTGAAGACTTTGCACTTGAGCTCTTCGAGATCCGGGTGATGTTTGAACTGCGTTCGGCACAACTGTTTTCACTGCAGCCGAACAGCTCTCCGCTATGGTCGAAACTCGCCGCGCTCAAGATGGCGCATGCCGACCTGCTGGAGCGAATTGAGAGCCGCTTTCACGACTTCTCCGGCCTGGATAACCGGTTCCACCGGCTTATAAACGAGGCATCACCGAACCGCTTCATCGATGATTTCTACGACATCATCATGTTCATTTTTCACTACCACTATCAGTGGAACAAGCAGGACGAAAAGCAGCGCAACCTTGCCGCAATCCACGAACACATTGCCTATATCGATGCGCTTGAGAGCCGCAACGCCACTCGGATTGAGGTAGCCTGCCGAGCGCATCTGGCTTCAGCAAGGGAAACACTGATGCGTTCGCTTACGGGATTTGATGAAACGAGCATCAATGCATAACGAAAGAGCTTTGAACCTGGGGGGCAAACAGCGCGATGCGGGCGTTTATGATCCGAAGCCGAATTGCGGTGACAATGCCCTTCCAGAAAGGGAACCGACGCACCCCTTTGAGACGCGTCGGAAGAAGGTCTACGCGTGGCGGATTTCTGTCCCAAGCACGTTCAGGCACTCGCGGATAAACGCTGCAAGCGCCGTCCAGCCCTTGGCTGAAACCATCGTGCCGTCGACATATGCCTCCGTTGGAGACAGGTCGATATAGGTGCCGCCCGCAAGCGTCACTTCGGGCTCGCATGCCGCCAGTGCGCCGACCTTCTTGCCACGCACGACGCCGTCTACCGCAATCAGGATCTGCACGCCGTGGCAGATCGTGAAAATCGGCTTTTTAGTTTCGTGGAAGTGGCGCACCATCGCCTGCACGCGCTTGTCGGTGCGGATGTATTCGGGCCCACGACCGCCGGCGCAGTACACAGCGTGGTATTGCTCCAGCTGCTTCTCAGCGTCGGAAAAGGTCTTGTTGATCAGCGCATAGTGGCCGAGCTTTTCGGTGTAGGTCTGATCGCCCTCGAAATCGTGCAGCGATGTTTTGATCAGGTCTCCGGCGCTTTTGTCTGGGCACACAACGTGAACCGTGTGGCCCACCGCTTCCATCGCCTGCTGGTAGACGAAGATTTCGTATTCCTCGGTGAATTCACCGGTCAGCATTAGGATCTTTTTGCCTGGCATGGTCGTACCTTTCCTATGACAACGGCCGGGCGAGACCTGTACTCGCCCGGTGGGTTTGACTTTCTAGAAGGGTGAATCGGGGAAGTATCCTTGGCACTGGCCTGTGATCAAAGACATCGGGACAGTCTCAGTCGAACGCCAGCAACAAACGGTCGCGGGAATGCTCGATATGGCGACGCATCGCCTGCTCGGCAGCGGCAGGATCGGCCGCAGCGAAAGCGGCCAGAATGGCCTCATGCTCGTCGAGCGCCTCCTCGGTGACGCGCGAATGGAACATCAGGCGAAATATGTGGAAGTGGGTATGCTGGTGCGCCAGCGTCTCGCGCACGAGTTCGTTGTTGGCGAATTCCATGACCTTGTCATGGAAAATGGCATCCTGGCGGGCGAAGTTGGAATACCTCAGACGCTCGTCCTTGCCTTCACGGCGCGCCATGACGCCCGCCGATTCCTGAAGCTGTGCGAGCTTTACCTCGTCCATGAGCGCGGCTGCCTTGGCCGCGCCATGAGGCTCGAGCAGCAGGCGAAGCTCGTAGAGCTCGTCAAACCGTCGTTTCGTGATCTGCGGCGCAGCGCGGTAACCGATCAGATGCGTCTTCAGCACCAGGCCTTCGCCTTCGAGCCGGCCGAGCGCCTCGCGGATCGGCGTGTGGGAGACGTTGAATTCCTTGACCAGACTGTCGACCGTGATGCGCGAGCCCGGCGCAATCTTCAGCGACATGAGTTGCGCAAAAATCGCTTCGTAGACGTCCTCAACCAGGCTGCTGGAGCGCTGGATACGCCCGCCGGCGAGGTTCGGTTCATCTAGACTGGGTAAGTTCATGGCCTGCATTTTTTGCCCCTTGACACATTGAGTTGCTAACACGATGCTTCGGCCAATGCAATCCTATATCCTATACGATTTTATAGAGGATATAATTTGAGGCTGTTTCAAGACAAAGCAATCGTACTTGCGGTGGCCCTGCTGGAGCAGCGGGCCGACTCCGCGGGCCGGGCTTCCTCACCGTCCGAGCCTGAACGGACCGTCAGCGCTCCGGGCGATGGTTCAACGCGTCGGAACGCAAGCGTGCTGCAAGTGGGGTTTGACGTCAAACCCAGCCTTTGGGCCGAGTTGAACGGCCTTTCGCATTCCAATCCAGACATCATCACAGGATGCAGATAATGAGCCTTTTCGCTGCCATAAGGCTGCCGCGCGAAATCCTCTTCGGGAAGGGCCAACGCCACGTCATTCCGGTTGTCGCGGCCAGGCTCGGGCGTCGCGTGCTCGTCTGCACCGATGAACGTTTTGCCGCAACGGGCCCGTTTGGAGAGATCGTCGCGGCGCTGCGAGCCAGCTCGATAGACGTACTGGTGCATGACCGCGTGCTACCCGACGTTCCCCGGGACACCGTTGCCGTCTGCGTCGAGGAAGCACGGAGGTTCGCGCCCGACATGGTGATCGGCATTGGCGGCGGCAGTTGTCTCGATATGGCCAAATGCGCCGCGTTGCTCATCACTCACGGCGGTCAGCTCCAGGATTACTACGGCGAGTTCAAGGTGCCCGGCCCGACGCTGCCGCTGATCGCGGTGCCGACGACAGCCGGCACGGGCTCTGAAGTGACCCCGGTCGCCGTAATCTCCGATCCGGATCGCACCCTGAAGGTCGGCATCTCCAGCCCATATCTGATCGCGGCCGCGGCCATCTGCGATCCTGAACTGACGATGACATGCCCGCCGGCATTGACGGCGATCGCAGGCGCCGATGCGCTGACGCATGCAATCGAGGCCTTCACCGCCGTCAGGCGGGGGACCGATCCCGGCCTTCCGCAGAAACATGTCTTTATCGGCAAAACCGCTTTGACCGATCATTTCGCCCTGCTGGCGATCAAGCTGCTTGGCCGAAGCCTTGAAACGGCATACCGCCAGCCCTCTGACGAGGACGCCCGGGCCGACGTGATGATGGGTGCACTGGCCGCCGGCTGTGCGTTCGGAACGGCCGGCACAGCGGCAGCGCACGCCGTGCAATACCCGGTTGGCGCGATAACCCACACCCCTCACGGACTGGGTGTCGCCACCATGCTGCCATACGTCATGAAGTACAACAAAACAGCCGCAGCGACCGAGATGGCCGAGATCGCCGACGCGCTCTGCCTCGATGCAAAGGGCTGTACGCCCGAAGAGTTGGCCGACGCGACCATTGGCGAGGTCAGTCGGCTGTTTGGGGCAATCGGGATCACCCCCTCGTTGGCCGAACTGGGGCTGCCCGCCGATAAGCTCGATTGGACGGCGGAACAAGCGATTGGTATCGAGCGCCTCATCAAGAACAATCCGCGTCCATTCGATTTGGGGTCCATGCGACGCCTGGTCCAGGCCGCCTTTGATGGCGACCTCGCCAGCACCATGTAACAATCGGGAATATCGAGATGAACACGTTTTCACAGGTTCTGTCGGATGATCAGGGCATCAGCGACTTCCACACAATCTCGCACGGGCTGTATATTGGCGGCCAATGGCGCCAGTCCGCGGATGGCAGGGTGATTCCGGTCGTCGATCCTTCGACCGAGGCTGTCATCGCCGCTGTGCCCGATGCGACCGTGAACGACGCGGCCGCTGCCGTTGACGCCGCTGCCAAGGCAGCCCACGGCTGGCGGACAACGTCGCCGCGAAAGCGTTCCGAGATCCTCAGACGCTGCTTTGAACTGATGACGGAACGATCAGAGGCGCTCGCGACTCTCATCGCATTGGAGAACGGCAAGGCTCTACGGGATGCCCGCGGCGAGATCGCTTATGCCGCGGAATTTTTCCGCTGGAATGCCGAGGAGGCCGTTCGCATTACTGGCGAATTCGGTATTGCGCCTTCCGGCACCAATCGCATCGTGGTCGACTACGAACCGATCGGTATCTGCGTCCTGATCACGCCTTGGAATTTTCCTGCCGCGATGGCGACGCGCAAGATAGCGCCGGCACTTGCCGCTGGATGCACGGTGATCTTGAAGCCGGCCAGCGAGACGCCGCTTACCGCCTACGCACTGGCCGCGCTCTATCAGGACGCAGGCGTGCCACCGGGGGTGGTCAACGTCCTGACGACCTCCAGTCCCGGCCCTTTGACAGCCGCCATGCTGGCCGACCCGCGAGTGCGCAAGCTCTCCTTCACCGGTTCGACGGGTGTGGGTCGCGCTCTGCTGGCAGAGGCTGCCAGGCATGTGGTTTCGTGTTCGATGGAACTCGGCGGCAACGCACCGTTCATTGTGTTCGACGACGCCGATCTCGAAGCGGCGCTCGATGGCGCAATGGTGGCCAAGATGCGTAACGCCGGTGAGGCCTGTACGGCCGCCAACCGCCTCTACGTGCAATCTGGCATTTACGAAGCCTTCTCGGATGGCCTCGAGAAGCGGATGTCGTCGCTCAAGGTCGGCCCTGGCACCGACCCGGACACGGAATGCGGACCCATGATCACGAAAAAGGCGGTCGAGAAAATAGATCGCCTTGTCATCGACGCAGTCGCACGCGGCGCGCGGGTCATGTGCGGCGGCTCAGTCCTGTCCGGAACTGGTTTCTTCTACCCTCCTACAGTGCTTCGCGACGTGCCAGGTGACGCAAAGATGGCGCATGAGGAGATATTCGGGCCTGTGGCGCCGATCTCGAGCTTCGACACCGAGGCTGAGGTCATCGCACGCGCCAATGACACCGAATATGGGCTTGCTGCCTACATCTACACGCGCGATCTGGCGCGCGGCATGCGGGTGGCCTCCCGGATCGAGGCCGGGATGATCGCTGTCAACCGGGGGCTGATGTCCGATCCGGCGGCCCCCTTCGGCGGCGTCAAGCAGAGCGGGCTCGGCCGCGAGGGAGGGCAGCATCACGGCATTGCCGAGTTCATGGAGGCGAAATACCTCGCCATCAGCATGTGAGCAAAAGAATGCAAGGCGATCCCTTTCGCATTCGCGACCACGTCGCGGATTTTGACGAAATCGTGCAGGACTTTGTTGACCGCAGCGAGGCCGCCCGCGCCACCATTGCGATGACTGCGGACGTGGCCTACGGACCGGATCCGACCGAAACCATGGATCTGTTCTTTCCCGCGGGGAAAAGAACGGCGCTGCCGGTGCACATCTTTGTCCATGGCGGCTACTGGAGAATGTTCTCCAAGCGCGACTATTCATATGTCGCGACGACGATTAGCCAGGCCGGGGGCATTGCCGTCATCCTTGATTATGCTCTGATGCCCAAGGTCAGAATGGCGACGATCGTCGACCAGGTGCGCCGCGCCAAGCAGTGGGTGCTCGCCAACATCGCCGATCATGGCGGAAACCCGGCGGCCCTGACTGTCAGTGGTCATTCGGCAGGAGCCCATCTTGCAACGTTTCTGTTCGACGGCAAGCATACCCCCTCGAATGTGAGGGCAGCCCTTCTGCTGAGCGGGCTCTACGATTTGAAACCGCTCCAGGATTCCTTTCTCGCCGACGAGATTGGAATAACCGACGGGGAAGTCGCCATGTTTACGCCGCTCGCCTGTCGGCATGATCCTCAAACCAGGGCGGCGGTTCTGGTCGGAGCCAATGAGACGCCACCCTTCCATCAGCAAGCCGATCGATTCAAAGCAAGCTTGCTGCGGCAGGGATCGTTGGTAACGTCGCATGTGCTCCCGAACCGCAACCACATGGACAGTGTCAGAGATCTCGGCGTGCCGGGGACTGAGGCTGCCGATTGCCTGGCAGAACTGATCGCCAAGGCCCGCTAGTCTAGTGCCCACCAGCCGGCTCCGCAGCCTTTTGGGGATCCTGGTGAATGGTTCAGGGGCCAATTCCGGTTGGCAGTTGGCAGCTACTCAGTGCGCTCATACCGCTGATGCAGCGGGAGACTGGAACACCGCCTGGAACCTGGCCAACGCTTCCCGGTCGCCATCGACCTTCACGCGCCCGTCCGCGATGGCCCGGTCGGCAGCAACCTCGCCGCGGAAAAGCTGGTCGAGCGTCTCCAGGCTCATCCCAAACACAGCAACCGCACCGCTCGCGCTGCCCTCGCTAGTCGCGCAGGTTCCCTCGTCCACCCGGACTTCGAACACCCGTCCATCCACGCGGAATTCGTAGGCCTCGCGCAATCCCGTTGCCCGCTCCGGCCGAAACCACTCCCGGATGGCCACGAAATAAGCACCAAGCGACAGCTGCTGCCCCGGTCCCCGCTTATCCATGAATCGCCCACCCCAGCGGCCGATGGCGCACACGATGGGTTCAAGCTCCGCCCCGGATCCGGTCAGCCGGTACACGGTCGAGCCTGCGGGAGGAGGAAGTGTCACCCGTTCGATAAGGCCTTGGCTCTCCATCTCCTTGAGCCGGTCGGCCAGCAGGTTGGTGCCGATGCCGGGGCTCGCTGCCAGCAGATCGCCGTAACGCTTTGGTCCGAGCAGCAGTTCTCGCACCAGTAGCAGCGTCCAGCGTTCCCCGATCACGTCGAGCGCACGCGCAATTGCGCAGTACTGATTGTAGCTTCGCTTTGCCATAAAAAAGTTCTAGCGCACCCTTGCCTTTCTTGTCTATGCGCTATATGATTTTAAAGTTATAAATTTAAATTTAGGAGGAAGTTATGCCTATCGCCTATCTCGACGTCCCCGCCGGAATCGACTCTGAGCGGAAGCGACATCTGATGAAAGGGCTGTATGAAGCCCTGAACGAGGCCTATCCTTTCCCCGACGATCATCGGGTTTTCCTGCGCGAGTGGTCACCGGACATGGTCAGCCAGAATGGCGTCGTGCCCGCCGAACCGTTCAGGCCCGTGTTCGTCATCCATGGTCCGCAGGGCGCCGCCGGCGATGCCAAGCGCAGGATGCTGAAGAGGATCAATGCCGCCGTCGCGGATGCCTACAAGCTGCCTGACTTCATGATTTTCATGCACGAGTATCCACTCGAGCTTGTGGCGCACGAGGGCGGCTTGCTCGCCGACAACGCGCAACGGGTCGAGGACCAGAAAAACGCCTACAACTAGACTAACTAACCTGCCGAGATGCCGATCACTCATTGCAGGTTGACCGCTAGCGGTCCGCATCCGCTCCGGATAAGTTCGGGGCGAAATCGCGGAACCGTGCGCAACTGCGTCCAGCTGCTGTATCCACGCCCTAAATGTCGATGCGCTGTCCGCTATCCGGATCGAACAGGTTGACGCTCGCTGGATCCACGGCAAGACATATTGGCTCTTTGCGCCGGCCGGCAAACCTCGGCGGCAGGCGCGCGATGATCGCGTTCTCGCCGACCTGCACAGTCACCATGGTTTCAGGCCCGGTAGGCTCTACCACATCGATCTCCCCCATGATCGAAGCTCGATTGTGCGCAACGGTTCTCAGCTCTTCAGGCCGTATACCCAGCACCACCGGTCGCTCAGAGTCCACCTGCCGGTTCCGCGTCGGCAACACGATCGATACTCCGCTCGCTTGAAACCGGACACCTTCCGAATCCGGGACCAGTCGTCCGGCAAGGAAGTTCATTGCCGGAGATCCGATGAAACTTGCCACGAACATATTGGCGGGCCGTTCATAGATGGTGCGCGGATCGCCCAATTGCTGGATGTAGCCGCTTTTCATGACGGCCACCTTGGTGCCCAGCGTCATCGCCTCGATCTGATCGTGCGTGACATAGACGATGGTCGTGCCGAGACGCTCGTGCAGGCGCTTGATCTCCGTGCGCATTTCCACGCGAAGCTTGGCATCAAGATTGGATAATGGCTCGTCGAAGAGGAACAGCTCCGGGTCACGCACGATCGCGCGGCCCATCGCAACACGTTGTCGTTGTCCGCCCGAAAGGTTGGCGGGGCGTCGATCGAGCAGATGGGAGATTTGCAACATTCGCGCGGCATCTTCCACGGCACGCGTGCGCTGGTCGGCGCCCACGCCACGCATTTCCAATCCGAAGCCGATATTCCTCGCGACCGACATGGTGGGATAAAGCGCGTAGGATTGGAACACCATCGCGATATTGCGGTCCTTGGGCGCAAGGTCGAGGACCGAGCGTCCACCGATCAGGATGTCACCGCCGGACGTGTCGTCGAGGCCGGCAATCATATTGAGCAAGGTCGACTTGCCGCATCCGGACGGCCCGAGCAGGACCAGAAAGCCTCCGTCCTCAAGCTCGATATCGACCCCGTGAAGAACCTGTACCGAGCCATAAGACTTGCGCACGTCCCTGATGGAAAGTGTCGCCACGCGAGTACTCCTAGCCTTTGATGGCGCCTGCGGTCAGCCCCTGAACCATGGTTCGCTGGACAATCGCGAAGAGCACGATGACCGGGATGATGCTGAGAATGCCGCCTGCCGCCAGAACGCCCCAAGGGAGCTGGAACTCTCCGACCATCAGTTGCAGGCCCACGGGCCAGGTGCGAGACCCCTGCCCGGTCGTGAGCATCAGGGCGAACAGGAACTCATTCCAGGCCGCGATGGCAATGAACACCGAACTTGCGACCAGGCCGTTCCGCGCAAGGGGCATGACGATACGGACCATGGCGCCAAGCCTTGTCGAGCCGTCGATGCGAGCCGCGCTCTCGAGTTCCTTAGGTGCGGAATCGAAGAACCCCTTGAGCATCCACACGAACAGCGGTAGCAGGAAACTCGTATAGGCAAGCGCTAGGCCGAAACGGCTGTCGACGAGCCCCACACCGCGCATAACAACATAAAGGGGAATGATCATCATGACCGCGGGAAACATGCGAACGACAAGATAGCCGAGCATGAGCTGATCTCGGCCTCGAAACGCGAAGCGAGAAAATGCATAGGCAGCAAGCGTGCCCGTGACGACGCAGATCGTCACCGTCAGCAAGGTAACGACGAGGCTGTTGCCTATAAGCCGTGGGAAACCTGACTGCGTCCAGATGGCGACATAATTGTCGAAGGTAACGCGGCTCGGGAGGTACTGCATCGTCTGGGTGACAATGTCGGCCTCATATTTGAGGGATGTCAGGAACATCCAGATCATCGGACCGATGCAGAACACCGTCAGGCTTGCGAGCGCGATGTAGGTGGCGATGTTCGCGATCATCCGCCGGTGACGCTTGCTTTCAATCATCGCCCTGTCCTTTGGTAATCCTGGAGATGCGGATATACCCGGCCGCGAAGATCATCAGGGTCACGAACATCACCACCGACAGGGCGGATGCGTAGCCGAAATTGAATTCCTTGTAGGCGGTCTGAAAGGCATACAACGACAGCACTTGCGTGGCATCTCCCGGTCCGCCACCGGTGAGAATGAGGAGCAGATCGGGCGAATTGACCAGACCGATGACGCGCAGGATCACTGCCGCCGCGATGACGGTCTTGAGCATGGGCAAGGTGATCAGCCTGAGTTGTGCCGCCAGGCCTGCGCCGTCGACCGCCGCTGCCCTGTAGAGATCCTCGGGAATACCCTTCAGGCCCGCGAGCAGTAGCAGCGCGAAGAATGGAAACCCATGCCAGGCCTCGACGAGAATGGTCGCCGCAAGCGCAGTATTGGGATCAGCAAACCATGCCTTGTAGGCCTGCAGGACGCCTAGCCGGACAAGAAGGTCGTTGATGACTCCGAGCCGCGGATCGAGCAGCAAGGCCCACATATGACCCGCTACGACATTGGGTAGGAAGTAGGGAAGCAGGATGAGCACGGCGAAGATTTTCGTGCCCGGCAAATCCCTGTTGAGAGCTGTCGCGGCGAGAAGACCAAGCGATAGTTCCAGCACGACCGCGGCAGCAACCCACACGACGGTGTTCTTCAATGCGATCCAGAAGACCGGGTCTGACCACATCGCTAGATAATGTTTGAAGCCGACCCAGCCATCCAACCCGGGACGCGTCAGACGCATCTCGCGAAAGCTGATTGCCATGCCGTAAAGCGTCGGATAGGCGATCACGAGCAGGATAAGGGCGAAGCTGGGAAGGAGCAGCAAATACATCCAGTATCGGGTCTCGGACAGTTCGCCGAGAGCCCGCATAGGCAGATATCTGCTCGAGCCTATTATCATGAATCTGCGATGCGAAAGCACCGTCCCGTTGCGTTCTGAGCACGGCTGCACGTCCGGGGATCAGCGGAGCGCCGCCTCCAGGCCCTGGATCATGCGGTCCACTGCCTTTTCCGGCGTCGACTGACCCGTCAGCACCGACTGGAAAGCGGGATTGACGACATTTTCGGACCAGCCTGCGGCGCCGACGAAATTGTTCGGCAGGCGTCCGAACTTGAGCGTTTCCGTCGCCGCATTATAGATCGGATTGCCGGTGATCCGCTGATCCTGCAGCGCAGCGGCGGAGGCCGGAAAATAGCCGGTCCCCTCGAGCAGGGCCAGGGCAGCGTCCGTTTGGCCCCAGAAACTCACCCACCGCCAGGCAGCCTCGATATTGTCTTCCTTCATGACGCCGTTGCCGGCGTACGCGACGCGAGCGACATGCGCCTTCGGACCGGCCGGCATCGGCGCGGTCGAGAATTGTTCGCCCTGCTTCATTGCACTCGAGATTTCGTTCAGCGAACCGGTATGATGCCACACCATCGCAGTCTGCCCGGTGCGGAAGGCCTCCATGATCTGACGGTAGCTGTCGTGGGGCGCGCTCGGCGGCACGACCTTTTCCTTCAGGAAGAGATCGGAATAGAACGTTATCGCCTCAATCGCCGCGGCCCTGTCGATGGCCGGCTGCCCATCCTTGACGATCGGCGAGCCGAACGCCTCCATGACATCGATGACATATTTGAAACCGCCGGCGCCGGCGCGCATGCCGAAGCCATACCTGCCCTTCGAAGGATTGGTCAGTTTGCGGGATGCCTGAAGGAATTCGTCGAAATTTCGGGGTGGCCCCGCCAGTCCAGCTTCCTCGAAATAGTCTGCGCGGTAGTACATCCAGTCAACGAAGGCGAAGGCGGGAACCGCATAAATGGCGCCATTGCTGGAAAGCCCGGTCCAGCGATTGTCGGGAAAGTTCGCCTTGCCCTCCCACCCATTCACGCGCTCGGTAAGATCGATCAATCCCTCCATCGCGGTAAGATCGGCGAAGCGCTCGGCGATCACCATGGCGGTATCGGGACGCCCACCGGCCAGCACGGCCGATGAAACCTTGGCCATATATTCCGAGTTCGGGATGTTCTCCTGGGTCACCGCCACATCTGCGTTCGCTGCCTGAAACAATCCGATGATCTTGAGCAAGCTGGCCATTTCCGACTGACTGGTGAAGTGGTGCCAGTAACTGATGGCACTCGCGGCACGGGCGCCGCCGATGTGACCTGCCATCGCCAGGGCCGCCGAACCCACGAGAAACTGCCTCTTGTTCAACCGCATGCGACCTCCTCCAAGATATCAGATCACCAGACTGATCGATCAGTTGAAGTGTTGGGTAACATCATTTCCCAAGCCGTGCAACCGCGCCGGAGAGCAAATGGCAAACGACGATGTGTCAGACCAGACCCAGGTTCCGCTGCATGGCCGCCTGGAAATGGGACTGCAGCTTTCCTTCGGCCGCGTCGGCATTCCTGGTGCTGCAAGCCTCAAGGATGTCGAGGTGCTCCTTGAGCGTCCGGATCATGATCGGCGAGGTGAGTTTGCTGTCCAGCCGCAACAGACGGAGGTAATTGTGCATGCGCCGATAGGTGCTATCGATCAAGGGATTGCGCAGTGCGCTGATGATTGCGCCATGCAGCTCTCCCTCCAGCGCATCCATCTCCTCCAGTTGCTCCTTTCCCACACCCTCCCGTTCGATGCGCCGAACCAGCCGGGAGTGCCGCATTTCCAAGGCATTCATGACGGCTTCATCGCCCTGCTCGGCAAAGACGCGAATTGCCGAACGCTCGATGATGGCGCGGAATTGGTAGGTGGCGCGCGTGAGCTCCATGGCAGGTTTAATGAACTGGATTCCGGAGCGTGGATGGATGGTGAGAATTCCTTCCGCCTCGAGCTTGCGCAGAGCGTCACGAAGCGGAGCGACGGGCACGTCGACAATCGCGGACAGTTCGCTCTGCGAAACGAATGCCCCGACCGGAACGCGCCTGTCGAACAAGCGTTCCAGAATTCGTTCGTAGGCAACATCGCTCATACGGGTGGCCGCCACTAGGGTATGAGAGATGGCTTTTGCTTTGCCCGCCACTTGCGGCACCTCCGTTGATTCGGTACTGAGACATCTTAGCTGATAGATCAGTAACTTATACTAAACGATCAGAAAGCCCCGGTGATGAGCCTTTCGCATTTTCGTATAACCCGATTTCAGTTCGCCCGCGACCGGGTAATCGGGGACAGTCAGGTTCGAGCCGACGATGTGAACGTCGCCGCGCTGGAACTCGTTTCGAAAAGTGGTGAGGTGGGACTGGGCTTCATCCAGACGCTCTTCAATCCCCTGCCCGACCAGACTGAGATTGAGACCGTTTTCGAAAACGAGGTTTGGCCGACCCTGAAAGGACACAAGGCGATCGCGCTGGTTCATCGTGTGAACCGCCCGCGCGGCGGCAATCAGCGGGCGTACTCCCTGCCTTTTCATGAAGCGGTCCAGGTGGCGCTTTGGGACCTTGCGGCAAAGGAAGCTGGCCTGCCCCTTCATGTGCTGCTCGGCAGTCGCCGCAACCGTGTGAAAGCCTACGCCAGTGGCCTCGATTTCCACCTCGACGATGATGACTTCGTTTCCTTGTTTTCCCACGCGGCGTCGCTTGGCTATTCCGCTTTCAAGATCAAGGTCGGCCACCCGGATTTCGATCGCGATCTGCGGCGCCTGGAACTGTTGAAAACCTGCGTGCCGGCAGGCTCGAAAATCATGATCGACCCGAACGAGGCGTGGTCCTCGAAGGAAGCGCTAATGAAATTGGTGGCGATCCGCGATGCCGGCCACGATCTTCTCTGGGTCGAGGATCCAATCCTGCGTCACGACCACGAAGGATTGAGAATGCTCAGGCAGGCAATGACATGGACTCAGATCAACAGCGGCGAGTATCTGGATCTTCAAGGCAAACGGCTTCTTCTGGAAGCCCACGCAGCCGACATCCTGAATGTCCACGGTCAAGTCACCGATGTTATGCGCATCGGTTGGCTGGCCGCCGAGTTCGGCATCCCGGTCAGCATCGGCAACACCTTTCTGGAGATCGGCGTGCACATGGCGGTCGCGCTTCCGGAAGTCGAATGGCTGGAATATTCGTTTCAGAACTTCGATCATCTGGTGGAACAGCCCATCGAAATCCGGGACGGCTACGCCTATGCGCCCGATCGACTTGGCCATGGACTGGTACTGTCCGAAAAAGCGCGCGGCGAATGGATGAGACCAAGGCGCCTGATACGGTCGGAACTGGGTACCGCGCCAGAAAATGCACGCCTCCCTGGCAAGTGAGTGAATGACCGAGCCAGCTTGGGAGTTGGCGATACATGGTTCAATTCACGCCCAGAAGGCTTCTCCAAGCGGCACTTCGCCGCCGACGTCGGCCCTCTGCGGAAGCACCGTGGCGATGCCGCCAGAAACTCTGCCGCCCGCCACGAGGTAATCCATGCGCTAACTCGGGTTCTCCAGGCGGTTTGTTTTGCGCCACTCCTCGTACTCCCCGCGGGCATCGTCATGCAGCGGATAGTAGCGTTGCAACGGCCCGCCCTCCATGAGCTTCGCTCGCGAGAACTCCTCCCAATCGTGATGCTTCTGTGATTCTTCGATCACCTTCGGGGCCATTGCGACGGGAAGCACCACCACCCCGTCGTCGTCGGCGACGATGATGTCGCCGGGGATCACCGTGACACCGCCGCAGGCAATCGGAACGTTGACGGCATTGGGATAGATGCTGGTCTGCACATGATAGTTTGGCGTCCAGCCGCGCAGCCATAGAGGCAGATCGAGCTTTTCGACATTGGGCCGGTCGCGCATGCACCCGTCGATGACGATACCCGCCCCACCCCTGCCCTTGAAATACGTCGACATCATATCGCCGAAGACGCCCGAGCTCATGTCGCCGCGCGCGTCGACCACGACCACATCGCCCTCCTGCGCGTGATAGAGCACGTGCCGGTGCAGTTGCGTCTCCGGATCGGCATATTCTCCCTCGGTGAAGAGGTCCGGCCGCTGCGGCAGGAACTGCAGCGTCAACGCCGGCCCGACGATCGACTTCCCGTGGTTTTGCGCCACCGGACCGACCATGTGCGGATTGCGGAAGCCCATGTGGCCAAGCGTGCCTGCAACCGTCGCGGCGCCAATCTCCCTCAGCGCGTCGATCAGGTCTTTAGGCGGCCGCGTGATGTCGGAAGTATGCGTCATTGTGGACTCCGGATGAATGGAACTACCAATTCGTAACAGAACCATCGCGGCGCTTAAGGTGAGGCGCTTCCCAGAAACGCAAACTCTGCGCCTGGACCGCCACTTCGTTGACCTCGACGCCGAGCCCCGGCAGATCGCCGACCGGATAGTCGGTCCCGTCAAGCCGTGGTTGGACGGGAAAGAAGTCGGAATTGTCGAAGCCCAGCTTTGTTTCGGGCGCCCTGGTCTCGAGCCACGCGAAGTTGGGTACCGCGGCGGCAAGATGCACGGTCGCGGCCGTGCACACTGGACCAAGGGGATTGTGCGGCATCAGGTCCACATAGTGCGCCTCGCTCCAGCCAGCGACCTTCATCGCCTCGGTGAGCCCGCCGACATTGCAAACATCGAGCCGGTTGAACTGGTGGATGCCGCGCTCGATGTAGGGCAGGAACTGCCACTTGCTGGCAAATTCCTCGCCGATGGCAAAGGGGATGTCGGTCATCGTGCGTAGCGATTCATAGGCCTCCGGCGTCTCGTCCCGTATCGGCTCCTCAAGGAAATCAAGCACGCCGCGGCCGAGCTTGTTGCAGAAGCTCGCCGCCTCTGCCACCGACAGCCGATGATGATAGTCGATGCCGAGAACGGCGTCGTCGCCCAGCGCCTCGCGCGCCTTGTTCAGCATACCCGCAGTAGCGCCGATCGACTCGCGCGGCTCGAAGATGTCCTTGCTGTTTTGCCCAAAGGGGAAGAAGCGGATCGCCCGCCACCCCTGTGCGCGTAGTTCGCGGGCCCGTTCGATGGCAACATCGCCCTCGGCCTCGTCGCCGGTCGAGGCGAAGGTGGGGACGCGGTCGCGCTGCTTGCCGCCCAGCAGCTCGTAGACCGGCACGCCCAGTGCCTTGCCCTTGATGTCGTGAAGGGCGATGTCGATGGCGGAAATTGCCGCCTGCAGGACTCGCCCGCCTTCGAAGTACTGGCTGCGGTAAACCTCCTGCCAGATCCGCCCGATCTGCATCGGGTCGCGGCCGATGAGAAACTCGCGATAGTGCTCGACCGCGCCGGCCACGGCCCTCTCGCGACCGCTCAAGCCGCTCTCGCCCCAGCCGAAGATGCCCTGGTTGGTCTCGACCTTGACGAGCATCTGGTTGCGCGTTCCTACCCAAACCGGATAGGGCTTGATCGCGGTGATCTTAAGCTTCTCAGTCATCCACGCCCACGTTTCACACGCATCGGCCCTATCTCAGTTGGCTTTGAGGGCCATTTCAGTTTCGCCGTCGAACAGATGCATCCGCTCCTGGTCGAACTCGAGCCAGATCTGCTCGTCGGGCGAGACGGCAATGTTCGGCGGCACGCTGACGTTGACGATGGCGCCGGACAGGAACGCCTGCACGAAGGTGACGTCTCCGGTCGGTTCCACCGTGTAGGCCTTGGCCGGAATGGAACCGGGGACCGCGCTCTTGTGGAGCTTGATCGTCGAGTGACGTGCGCCGAGCACGACTTTCTTGGTCGTCGCTCTCGCGACCTTCTGGGCATTGCGCGGCGAGAGCTCAAGGCGCCAGCCCTCGGCGCCGGTCAACACCGTGTTGCCGTTTGCCGTCGATGCCTCCAGCGGAATAAGGCTCATCGCCGGGCTGCCGATGAAGCTGGCGACGAACATGTTCACCGGATGGGCAAAGACCTGCGCCGGTGAATCGTATTGCTGCAGGTAGCCGCCATTCATCACCGCCATCTTGTCAGCCATGGTCACCGCTTCGAGCTGGTCGTGCGTCACATAGATGATCGTCGCCTTGAGGTCCTGGTGGAAACGCTTGATCTCCGACCGCATCTGCACGCGCAGTTTGGCATCGAGGTTAGACAGTGGCTCGTCCATGAGGAACACCGCAGGGTCGCGAACGAGGGCACGGCCAAGGGCCACACGCTGCTGCTGCCCGCCCGAAAGTTCGCGCGGCTTGCGCTCGAGCAGATGCGTCATATCGAGCACCCGCGCCGCTTCCTTGACCTTCTTGTCGATCTCGTCCCTGGGGAGTTTGCGCATCTGAAGCGGGAACGCGAGGTTCTTGTAGACCGATTTCTGCGGGTAGAGCGCGTAGTTCTGGAACACCATTGCGATGTCCCGGTCCTTGGGGTCGAGGTCGTTGACCACCCGCTCCCCGATGATGATGTCGCCCGATGTGATCGGGGTCAGCCCGGCGACGAGATTAAGTGTGGTTGTCTTGCCGCAGCCTGAAGGGCCGACGAGCGCAACGAACTCGCCGTCATTGACCGTCAGCGAGACGTGGTTGACAGCTTTGAAGCCGCCATAGCTCTTGACGAGATCTTGGAGGACCACATGGGCCATCGGCAACTCCCTAGTGCTTGACCGCGCCTTCTGTAAGGGCGCGTACAAAGTATCGTTGCAGAACCAGGAACAGCACCACGACGGGCACGCTCATCATGAAGCTGGCCGCCATCAGTCCCGGAAAGTCCGTCGTATTTTCCGAGAAGAAGCGCTGGATGCCGACCGGCAGGGTCAACTGCTCGTTCTTGGAGAGGAAGGTGTAGGCGTAGATGTATTCGTTCCAGGCGCCGATGAAGGAATAGATTGCGGTGGCGATGATCCCCGGCGTCGAGAGCGGCATCACGATCATGATGAAGGCCTGGAACCGTGTTGCGCCATCGATGCGCGCCGCCTGCTCAAGCTGCACCGGGATGTTGTCGTAAAAGCCCTTGAGCAGCCAGATCGCCAGCGGCAGGCCGAAGGTGAGATAGGTGAGGATCAGCGAGCCATGCGTGTTTATCAGACCGATCGCGCGCATCAGGATGAAGAGTGGCACGAGAAAGATCACCGCCGGGAACATGTTGCGCAGCAGCACGGCAAAGAACAGGAAATTCCGGCCGGGGAAACTGAAGCGCGAAAACGCGTAGGCCGCAGGGACAGCCACGATCACCGAAAGGATTGTCGTGACGGTCGACACGAAAAGGCTGTTCCAGAAGAAGCGGAGGAAGTCCTGGCCGACACTGTTCTGCGGATCGAGCAGTTTCTGGTAGCTGGCGAGGGTAGGCTCGTCCGGCCACCATTGCGGCGGGAATTGCGTAGCCGCGAATCCGGACTTGATCGAGGTGATCAGCATCCAGATCATCGGCAACGCAGTATAAAGCAGCATGAACACGAGGAAGATGCGCCCGGCCCACCGCCATCCGTCGACGCGTATGCGGCGACGGGTCTGGGCTCGAGGGGCTGGCTCGGCAATCGTGCTCATGCGCTCCCCTCTTTCCGCTCGTTGCCGCTTAACGCACGGACGTAGAAGTAGCCCAGCGTCATCAGCGTGAGGAACAGGAGCACCGAATAGGCCGATGCCACGCCCCAGCGCTGCCGTCCGAAGGCGAGCTCATAAATGTGGGTTATCCAGATGTGCGATGCATTCGACGGCCCACCGCCGGTCATGATCCAGGGGATGATGAAGGAATTGAAGTTGGCCACCGCGAGCAGCAGCATCGTCACCACCGAGACGTTGCGCAAGTGCGGGAAGGTGACGTGCCAGAAGCGCTGCCATGCATTGGCACCGTCGACTTTTGCGGCGCGCAGCAATTGGTCGGGGACTGTCTGCAGGCCGGCCATCATCATGATCATGGCAAACGGAAACTCGCGCCAGATATTGACGACGATCAGGGAGGGCAGCACCGTGCTGACATTGTCGATGAAATTCGGCGGCTGGTCGGCCAATCCAAGGCCGACCCCCCCCCCGCCCGTGATCGCCAACGCCGAAAGGGAGAACCCCATGCATATATTTGAGGCGGGGCCGGCGCGGCTTACCAAAGGGATT
>NZ_JAMYOU010000053.1:0-20669 GCF_040319995.1 Mesorhizobium sp. M0815
AACCCACCCGCCTCCTCCCAACTCCCTACTCCCTACTCCCTACTCCCTACTCCCCTCCCTGTCTGTCCCCGATGCCGCAGATAATGATCGGCAATGGCGCAGGCAACCATCGCCTCGCCGATCGGCACGGCGCGGATGCCGACGCATGGATCGTGCCGGCCCTTGGTCATGATCTCGACGTCGTTGCCGTCCTTGTCGATCGACTTTCGCGGCGTCAGGATCGACGAGGTCGGCTTGACGGCGAAACGCGCGACGATCGCCTGGCCGGTCGAGATGCCACCGAGGATGCCGCCGGCATTGTTGGACAGGAAGACCGGTTTGCCGTCATTGCCCATGCGCATCTCGTCGGCATTCTCCTCGCCGGTGATGCGGGCGGCCTCGAAACCGTTGCCGATCTCGACGCCCTTGACGGCGTTGATAGACATCAGGCCGGAGGCGATGTCCTGGTCGAGCTTGGCATAGATCGGCGCGCCAAGCCCCGCCGGCACGCCGTCGGCGACGATCTCGATGACCGCACCGACCGAGGAGCCCGCCTTGCGGATACCGTCCAGATATTTGGTGAAGACGGCGACCGACGCCGGATCGGGAGTGAAGAACGGGTTTTCGGCGTCACCGACGAAATTCCAGTTCCAGTTGGCGCGATCGATCGATCTTTCGCCCATCGACACCAGCGCGCCGCGCACCACCATGCCTGGCACGATTTTGCGGGCAAGCGCCCCGGCCGCCACTCGCGCCGCAGTCTCACGCGCCGAGGAGCGACCGCCGCCGCGGTAATCGCGCAGGCCGTATTTGACCTCGTAAGTGTAGTCGGCATGGCCCGGCCGGAACTGGCGGGCGATGTCGCCATAGTCCTTGGAGCGCTGGTCGACATTCTCGATCAGCATCGACACCGGCGTGCCGGTGGTGATCATCGTCTCCCCGTCCTCATCGACAATAAAGCCGGACAGGACCTTGACCTCGTCAGGTTCGCGACGCTGGGTCACAAAACGTGACTGGCCGGGGCGACGCTTGTCGAGTTCGGCCTGGATCTCGTCGCGAGTGAAGCGGATGCCGGGCGGACAGCCATCGACGACGCAGCCCAGCGCCGGCCCGTGGCTTTCGCCCCAGGTGGTGACGCGGAAGAGATGGCCGAACGTGTTGTGCGACATGGAACCAGCCCTGCCGGCGTCGGAGCCGGCCTAGCGCATGACCTCGAAAATCGGCGCGATTTTCGGAAAGGATCATGCGCAAAAAAAATCAAAAGTGCTACAGCGTTCGTTGCGCGCCCAGGAGGACGCGGCGCTGCAGCTTGCCTTCTATTGGCGTTTTCCACAGTGGTCAAACTGTGATCCGGCGGATTTAGTTTTGACACATTCGATTGGTTTCTGCTCAGTTCCGTACCGTTGGACCGAGCCGCTGTACCGGCAATGATTAAAGAGGACGATGATGCGTATCCTGATTGGCGCTGTTGCCGCCACGCTGTTGATTTCCACCGCCGCCTTCGCCGGCCAGACCGAAGGCCTGATCAAGAAGGTCGACAAGGACGCGCTGACGCTGACGCTGGACGACGGCAAGTCCTACAAGCTGAACGCCGAAACCGATCTCGATGCGCTGAAACCGGGCATGGACATCGTCCTCGCGTATGACGTGACGAATGGCGAGAACGTCGTCACCGACATGGAACTGCCGGACACCGGATCGACCGAGTAGGGCGCGTCGGTGCCGGCCCGACCTGGTCTCAACATACGCTACCTCATCGGTCTCAAAGCCACTCCAGGCGCCGGCCGTCCAGCCTGAGCAGGCGGTCCTGCGGCACTTCCATGCTGACCGCCTCTTGTTCAGACATCCCCAGCACCAGGCGGAACAGCGCGCGCATGACGCCACCATGGGTCACGCAGACCGTCTGGCGATCGAGAGCGTCGAACCACGGCTTCACCCGTTCGAGCAGCATCTGATAGCTTTCGGCGCCTTCGCCGGGCGGCTGGAAATTCCATTTATCGAGGCGGCGGTGCCTGGTCGAACCGGGATCGTTCGCCTCGAGTTCGGCAAAGGTGAAACCCTGCCAGTCGCCAAAGCTCAATTCTACGAGTAGCGGCTCGGTACGATAGGCGTGCGGATCGAGCTTCATCGCCGCGCGCAGGCGCTCCATCGTCTCGCGCGTGCGCCGCATCGGGCTGGCGACAAAGTCGAAATCTTCGGGCTTGTCGATGAGTTCGGCCAGCCTACGCCCGTTGCGGCTAGCCTGCTCGCGGCCAAGCTCGTTGAGGTCGGTATCGGCCTGCCCCTGCAGCCGGGCCTCGGCGTTCCACGCCGTCTGGCCGTGGCGCACGATATAGACGAGCGGGTACATCAGGTCTTCCGGAAGAGGTCAGGCGGCGGCGTCAGTCCTTGACGGTAGAAATATCCGGCGCGTCGACCGCCTTCATGCCGACGACATGATAGCCGGAATCGACATGATGGATCTCGCCGGTGACACCGCGCGAAAGGTCGGACAGGAAATAGACGCCGGAATCGCCAACCTCCTCCTGCGTCACCGTCTGCTTCAACGGGGAATTGTATTCGTTCCACTTCAGGATGTAGCGGAAATCGCCGATGCCGGATGCGGCAAGCGTCTTGATCGGGCCGGCGGAGATCGCGTTGACACGGATCTTCTTGGCGCCGAGATCGACGGCCAGATAGCGCACGCTGGCTTCGAGTGCCGCCTTGGCGACACCCATGACGTTGTAGTGCGGCATCACCTTTTCCGCGCCGTAATAGGTCAGCGTCAGCAGCGAGCCGCCGTCGGTCATCAGCGCCTCGGCACGTTTGGCGATGGTGGTGAAGGAATAGACCGAAATATCCATGGTGCGCAGGAAATTGTCGCGCGTCGTCTCGACATAGCGGCCGGTCAGCTCGTCCTTGTCGGAAAAGGCGATGGCGTGGACGAGGAAATCGAGCTTGCCCCAATGGCTGGCGATATCGGCGAACACCGCATCAAGGCTGGCCGGGTCGGTCACGTCGCAATGGCCGGCGACATGCGCGCCCAGTTCCGCGGCAAGCGGCTCGACGCGTTTCTTGAACGCCTCGCCCTGATAGGTCAGCGCGATCTCGGCGCCATGGTCGACACAGGCCTTGGCGATGCCGTAAGCGATCGAGCGATTGTTGGCGATGCCAAGGATAAGGCCGCGCTTGCCGGCCATAAGGCCCCGTCCACCCGCCATGTCAGCGCTCTCCGCAAGGTTCTCTACTTTGTGGAGTGCCTATCGCACAGCCACAGTGCCCCTTCAAGCGTTCAAAGCGGACAGTTCGGGGGACAAAGCCGTTGAGTCCCGCCAACCCACAGCGAGAGGTCCTGAGGTTCCGGCGATCGCCGCTCTGTAATTTGTGCTCTGTCATACTTTTGATAGTATGCCCTGTCAGCGAGGGTGACATGTCGCATAAGAGCCGAGTTGATGTTCCGAAGGCGGGGACTGGCTCGCGCCTTCCGATCGGCAGGGAGTTGATGGACGACGGCATCGAGGCCCGTCACGAGCGGCGCGTACTAACCGCCCTTTGCTACGATCTCGTAGGCTCCACCGAGTTGCTCAGCCTGCTCGGCATCGAAGATTTTGAGGAACTTATCTTGGCGTTTCAAATGGCCGCCAGGAAAGCGATCGTGTCGTGCTCCGGAACCGTGAGGGTCGAGGTCGGCGACGGCGGCGTCGCTGTGTTCCCAGTCGATCTGGGTGCGAAGGATGCGGCGTCGCTGACGATCAGCGCCGGACTTGAGATCGTCAGGGCATGCAAGCTCCTTGCCGCGGAGAAAGGGAGGAGCGACCTACATGTGAGGGTCGGTGTGGCGACCTCGATGACGCTAATCCTGAAGGGGGATACCGCTGCAGCGCAGGACACGGTAACCGGCCCTGCATTTGCGCTGGCAACCAGGCTGCAGGCAATCGCCCGGCCAGATACCGTCGTCGTGTGCAACGAGACGCGCAATCTGACACGGCGCTCACACGTATTTAGCTTCTGCGGTTCTCACGTCATCAAAGGGTTCGCGCAACCCGAGCAGGTCTGGCAGGCGCTGAGCCACAAGCGGGGGGTAGACCGTTTCTTCGCGTTCGGACGCCTCACCAGCCCCTTGATCGACCGTGCGGATGAGGCCGAGCTGATACATGAATGTTGGAATGAAGCCGTTTCGGGACGTGGCCAAGTCATCGTGATCGAGGGCGAAGCCGGCATTGGCAAGTCGCGCATCCTACACGAGGTGCGCCGGCGAACGCGCTTCCAACGCAACAGGTTGCTCCTCTTCCAATGTATGCCAGGCGACTCGCGTTCGACGCTGTATCCACTGCGGCAGGCGATGCTGGGCAATTTCGACGACGGCGAGCGTGCACTCACCCCTGCGCTTGTGGCCGAGGTGTTCGCCGCAAATGACGTTCACGACGCCGAAGTCGTCGACATCTTTTCTTTTCTGCTCGGCGTGGAAGGCGCGAGGTCCGGTTTCCATGAGATGGATCCGGAAGTGGTCCGGGAGAAGGCCGATTGGGCTGCGCGCCATGCGTTACAAGCAACGTGCGCCAGTGGCCCAGTGGTCTTGATCGTTGAAGATATTCACTGGATCGACCTTACGTCGAAGCAACTGCTGGGTGAACTTGCAAAGCTGGTTCCTAGTTTCCCCGTGCTCTTGATCGCAACGGCGAGGCCGGGATGTGGCGACTGGCTGGACGATAAAAGCAAGCATGTCTTGCTCGCTCCCCTTGAGCATGCCGACACCTTGCGGGCAATCGCGACCATGTGGCCTCAAGGCAAGCGAGCGCCTGCGCCTGAGCTGATAGAGTTGGTCGAGCGCGTCACCGGCGGTGTACCCCTGTTCATCGAGGAAGTTTGCCAATGGATGGCGGAGAATGCCGCTAGCGGTACGGAGCAGCTGCCACAGGGCGTTTCGCTCGGCCGCGCGGCGGTGTTGGAAACAGTGTTGGATGCCCGGCTTGAGCCTCTCGGCCGCGCCCGCGAGGTGGCGCGTGCGGCCGCCGTCGCTGGCAACAGATTCAGCCTGGACTTGCTATCGGCGCTCTTGCCGGAATTTGACCCGGGCACAATCTCTGCGGCGCTCGATGCCCTGGCCGAGGCAGGCTTCGTACGCGCCAGGCACGCAGCAGCAACAGTGTACGCGTTTCGGCATGTGCTTATCCAAGAGACGATCTATAATGGAACACTGCGGAAACGGCGGCAGATCCTGCATCAGCGTCTTTACGCGGTGGCTAGTGACAACCGCAGCCTCGTTGGCTGGCTAACAACGGCAGCTCTTGCAGATCATGCTGAGCGAGGCGGCCTGCTTGACGAAGCGATCGGCGAGTTCGTCAATGCCGGCATGGAAAGCTCGTCCCGCTCGGCCATGGCTGAGGCAAGGCAGTTGCTCGAGCATGCCATTGCGCTTTGCGAGCAGGTTTCTGATCATGACAAACGGGATGCGCTGCGGCTCTCGGCGATGGTGGCGCTCGGGCCGATACTGACCGCCGTCGAAGGGCCAAATTCCGAGCACGCCCGCAGGCTCTATGACGACGGCGTAAAGATCGCACGGCGTCGGCCGATAGCGGAGCGCGCCAAGTGGTTCCCGATCTATTGGGGTTGGTGGTTCACGGGTTCGGTCGTTGACGGCGAGCGGGCGCAGGCCGTCGTCAGTGATCTACAGGAGGTTAACGACCCCGAGATTCAGCTTCAGGCTAGGCACTGCTTGTGGGCAGTCGATTTCAATCGCGGAGACCATGGTGGATGCATAACCGCGATTGATGCTGGACTGCCGCTCTATGACGTGGGCCAGGGGCACGCGAATGCCACGCGTTTTGGGGGGCACGACGCGCGCGTGTGCGGCTTGGCGCATCGTGCACTGTCGCTGTGGTTCTCGGGACGTGCAACGAGCGCTCTCCACTCCATGTCGGAGGCCCGCCGCTGGGCACAGCAGACTGGCCATGTCAGCAGCATTGCGCATGCCTGTATCAACGACGCGATGCTGAGTTGCTACCGCCGCGACTTCACTTCGTTACGTGACGTGATTGAGGATCTGCGACAGCTGACCGCGCTTCATCACCTGCCTTCGCTAGTCGTCTCGGCACAAATCTTCGAGGGCTGGTGCGATGGCAACGCTGGCCAACTCGAGCGGGGCAAGGACAAGATGCGTGAGGCCCTCGGCCTGCATGGACAAGTGCAGACACCCGAGGACGAGCCCGTCTATTGCGGCATGCTAGCGGAACTTCTCGCGCGCTCGGGTGAGATCAGTCACGCGCTTGCCCTGCTTCATTCGGCGGTGGCGCAGGCCGAGGCGGGTGGCAGCCGATATTGGCTGGCGGAACTACACCGGCGAATTGCACAACTTCTCGTCCTTGACAGGGCGGCAGCTGGCCGGGTGGCAGCTGCCCTTGAGAAGAGCCTCAATACTGCAGCCGAGCAAAATGCCGTGCCCATCCTCATCGCGGCCTACGAGACGCTCAGTGCGTCAAATCTCTCGCCCGAACTGCTTCGGCGCTACAACGACCGTGTCGAAGCGGCAAGGAAGTCGGTTGAGCCCGGCGAACCGCTGATCGTGAACCCTGAGCCGGAACTGCGGGCCAGCCGATAGTGGAACAATATGAGCGCCTTGGTCCTCCGGCAGACGAAGCGCTGACCTATCTGATGTCGATGCGACAAGCGTTGGGCATCACCCGTATTGCGGACATTACCGGCCTGGACCGTGTCGGCATCCCGGTCGTGCAGGCAACGAGGCCGTTCTCGTTTTCAAACGCGGTCGCGCAGGGAAAGGGCGCCAACCTAGCTCGCGCTGCGATATCGGCCATTTTGGAATCCGCTGAAAGCTTTTTCGCCGAGCGCATCGAACATCTTGATGCAGCTTACGCTTCGGCCAAATTACTACAGATACCCTACGGGCGATTTGAGATGTGGCTGCGAGAGCCCGCACGTGCTGATTGGCGCGGCCGAGAAATCGCTTGGGTAGAGGCGGAAAACCTGCTGGGCGGCGGCCGCGACTTCGTTCCGCTGGAATTGGTGCACACGGCCTATCTCGTACCGCCCAGCCCCTGTGACGGAATTTTCACGCCAACGACAACCGGACTGGCGGCCGCGCTTGATGAAACAGACGCCATCACACACGGCATATTGGAGTGCGTCGAACGCGATGCGATCGCCCGCGCTCTCAAGACGCATGGTTTTCTGCAACGCCAGCGAATCGATCCAGCGACCATCCATGACGCAGGGGTCTTGGCTCTATTGGATGAACTTGCACGAAAGGACATGATCGTCGGCCTTTGGCTTGCGCCGTCGCCTGTTGGCCTGCCTGTGATTTGGTGCCATCTGATGGAGAGCAATCCTCGCGAGACGGCATTGCTCCATCTGCCAGCCGATGGCTCGGCCGCTGCGTTCGATCCGGCGGCAGCTGCCGTCCAAGCGATCCATGAGGCGGCGCAGGCGCGGCTTGCGGCGATTTCGGGTGCGCGCGATGACATGACCCGGGCGTCTTATCCGAAATATCCCGACTGGCAGCTTATCGAGGCGCACCGCCAGCTGATCACCCGCGGCTGCAAGGACGTGTGCTTCGCCCGCCAGCCTGCCTATCGAGCGGCGGGCGGGCAGACCTTGCGTGGCAGCCTTCTCGCGAGACTGGCGGAAAGCGGAATCAGCGCCGTGTATCTGGTCCGCCTCAACACCAGCCCTTGGAACCGACTGTCGGCCGTCAGGATAGTTATCCCCCAATTGTACCCTTTGGTGGAGTGAGCGGATGCGACCTCGGCTCGTTTTCACCGGCCCCACGCTATCGCATCCAGAGGCACGGCAGGTGGCCGACGTGATCTGCCTGGCGCCGGCGGTGCAAGGCTCAATCATAGCTGCGGTGCAGCGTTATGACCCCGCTGCAATTGTCATCATAGACGGCGCTTTCCAGGCTGAGCCGGCAGTGAGGCACAAGGAGATACTGTGGGCGATCAGCCAGGCCATCCCGGTGATTGGTGCCGGAAGCATGGGAGCCTTGCGAGCCGCCGAGCTTTACCCATACATGCACGGCGTTGGCCTTATCTATCGATGGTACCGCCGCTTTGCTTTCCTGCCTGACGACGCAGTGGCAGTGCTGTACGGTCCGAAGGCGGTGAATTTTTCGCCACTAACGCACGCTTTGGTTGATTTACGAATGACCATCCGCGCTGCTTGGAGGCGGAACCTGATCTCCACCGATTTGTCAGGAAAGCTTGAGAATGTGGCCCGGAACCTCAATTTTCGGGAACGTACGCTGTCGCGAATGGTCCGCGAGGCATTGCCGGAAGCCAGTGATCATGATTTCGAAGTCTGCCGGCAAATTCTCGCAGGAGCTTTCGTTCAGCAAAAGAAACGCGACGCACTGTCAGCTCTGCAATTTATGCGCGAAAATGCATTGGTGCCGGCGGAATTGAAGAATTTCAGAATGACGGTCGCGTTTGTCCAGGATTTGGAGGACGCCGGCTTAGCAATCTGACGACAGAGTTGCCGGTGATACTTGGTGCAATTTACGAAGTGCAGGCTTCGTGATAGTGTCGCAGACCATGGGAGGGGCCGCGCAGTGGGAGGGGCCGCGAAGTTGAACGCGCTCGATGTCGCCGGTCGGGCGGGGATGTCGGCTGGAACACGCTTCCTGCTATACCCACAAGCGCCTTACGTTTCTGGGTACGAGAAACCCGAGGTAGTCTGGATTTCAACATCGCCTGGTTTGATCCATCCGGGCCCGGAGGATCGTCGCATATACGTGCGTGATCCCGTGCTGGACAAGCAGCCGTACGAGTATCCCTACCTGCCGCCCTTCGTTGGCGCGTATTTCCCACCAGCCGAACCCGGCTTTGATGGTCATTTCGACCACCTCTCTCTTCAGTCGCGCCAGTTCCTGGCAGCGCATGCGTTCGCGGCTGCGAGCCGGGTGCTGGACATCTGGGAAAGCTATCTGGGCAAGCCGATTGTCTGGTACTTCGCCGAAACATACGAGCGGCTTGAGATCATTCCCTGGGTTGACTGGGAGAATGCGCAATCGGGGTATGGCTATCTGGAGCTTGGCCGCGAGCGTGGAGCCGATGGGCACGGCCATCCATATGCCCTAAACTTCGACGTGATCGCGCATGAAGTGGGTCACTCCATACTCTTTTCTCTCTTCGGAGTGCCTAAGAAAGGCCTGCAGGACGGCGACTTCGGGCCGTTCCACGAAGCCAACGCCGATCTTATTTCGCTGCTTTCGTTCCTGCATTTCGACAGCGGGATGGATCGTTTGTTACGGCACAGCCAGGCAAACCTGCTTGTCCTCAACGAGCTCAACCGCATCGCCGAACTGACGGGCGACCGCCAGATCCGCCTTGCCAGTAACTCGCGCAAGATGACGGAAGTGACCGAAGAGATTCATGACAGGTCCCGCCCCTTCACGGGAGCGGTGTTCGATACCTTGGTCGATCTCTACCATGCCGGCCTGGTGCGGCAGGGCCTGGCCGACGAGCGCCTGCTTCGCTTCGACATCAGGCAGGTTGGCGAAGCCGACATGCGGCACATCTCCAACTTCACGGGCGATGCATTCCGGGCCAGTCCATTCCTTTTCAAGACCGAGCTAATCAAGGCGCGCGACGATGTCGCGCTTGCGCTAGCGCGCGCGTGGGCGCGGCTCGATGCCGATCATCTCACATTCGCAGTCGCAGCCTCCGCCATCATCGAAGTGTCCGACCACATCCGCCCGGCGATAGCGGCAAGCTTCGAGGAGAACTTCAGGTGGCGGGAAATTTTATGAACTGGTGATTACAACGGAGGAGAAGCAACATGAGCGACGATTTTCACCGACCGACACTGACTTTTCCCGATGGCGCGTATAACGCCAGCCAAGCAAGGCTCTACGGCATCCCCGGGAGTCGTGGTCTCGTGTTCCCGGGGAGTTCAAAGGCCGTCGGCACAAACAACACAAGCATTTCTTCAAATATATCTATGGACGATCCAAAAGATGATGAGAAAACTAATGCAGAGGTTAAGAAAGCAATAGAGGAATTAAGAGGTACAGGGAAAAATATATTATCTGACGAAGAAGTATTCAAAAAACTTATTACCATACCTGCCTTTCCGTGGCCCATAGGACTGTCGTACCAAATTGCACTCGACACGAGAAAGTTTGGTAAAATAGCTTTATCAACATTGATAACAATAAAAGAGGCACTAGCGGAAGGACAATTGCTTTCTTGTGGGATTATTGTTGGTTATTCATATGAAGGACATTGCTATGATCTACCGAAACCGAAAATCATGTTAATCCCAGCCTTTCCTGAAAAAATCCCGCCCGACGATTGCGGCTATGACAAGAAAAATAACCAAAATGGGAGTGTGGAGGATAGATACATGCTTTGGATCGTCGACAAGCTTGATGAGTGCATTGAATTCGAAACGAACCAGGGGTTCGTCGAACAGATCGTTCTCGATGCAAATCTGCCCGGCAAGCGCTCGCCCACGATGTATGCTTCCCGGATGATGATGGGGCACCGCGGGGGAAGACTTGGCGACTGATAGGCGCGAGTGCGCGCATGACCGATCGCGAGTTGTGGTCGGCTAGCCCCAGTTCGGCTTCCGTCAGCCCTTTCGCCTGCCCATCAGCGCCTCGAGCTCGGCGTCGCCGCCTTCCGGCAGCATCAGCCGCACATGCGCGTAGAGATCAGCGTGACCGCCGGCTTTTTCCGGCAGGCCCCTGCCCTTCAGCCGCAGAACCTTGTCCGAGCTTGACCAAGGGGGAACATTGACCGCAATCCTGCCGGTCGGAGTTTCGACCGCCACCTTGGCGCCATGCACCGCATCGGCCAGTTCCACCGGCAGGTCGACATGCAGGTCGCGGCCCTCGACGCGGTAGCGCGGGTGCCGGCGAAAGCGTATCTTGACCAGTGCATCGCCCGGCTGCCCCGGCCCTTGCTCGCCCTGGCCTTTCAGGCGGATGGTCTGGCCGTCCTCGACATAGGCCGGCAACTTGACCGCCATCTTGCGGCCGTCGGGGAACATCGCCGTCACCTTCTCCGCGGTGGCGGCTTCCTCGATGGTGACGTCCAGCGTCACGTTGAGATCGGCGGCGGTCGGGGCCTGACGGCGGCCGCCCGCGCCGGCGCCGCGCTGCTGGGTGAAAGCATCGCCGAAGATCTGGCTGAAGATGTCGCTGTTGCCGTCGAACGGATCGCCGCCGGGACGGCCCGTGCGGAATTCGAAATGCGCGCCGCCCGGCCCTTGCTGCCGGCGGAAACCGGCGAAAGGATCGGCGCCGCCGGCCGCGCCTTCGAAACCCTGGAAACGCGGTTTGCCGTCGGCGTCGATCTCGCCGCGATCGAAAGCCGCCCGGTTCTTCTCGTCGCCGACAATCTCGTACGCCTGGTTGGCGGCGGCAAAACGGTCCTTCGCCTTGGGATCATCCGGATTCTGGTCTGGATGATACTTCTTGGCGAGCTTCCGGTACGCCGATTTTATATCCTTGGCCGATGCGTTCTTGGCAACGCCCAGCACCTCATAGGGGTCGCGCATGCTTACTGCCCTGGAGAAGGAGTGAGTCCACGATTTGCTACCCCTATATGCGCTCGCATAGGAAGAAATTCCAGTGGCTTGCCACCATATGGCTGGCGGAAAATCAGAGCGCCTTGAAGTCCTGCATTCGCCAGGCGCTGCCGCCGGCCAGGCATACTTCGCCCTTGAACAGCACGACGCCGTCGAAGCTTTCGCGTGACGCGGTGAAGCGACGGCATGTCTCGCCGTTAGCCCTGAATTCCGCCAGTTCGGTGATGGAGCCGCGCGAGCCGGTGTCGGCATTCGCCCAGGGAACGGCCTGCCCGGCCAGTTGCTCGACGTCGGCGGAGGACACGGCGTTGCGGATCGTGGCCTGGTCGGAGGCGCGGTCCTGATCGAGCGACGTGACTGGGGCCGGCGTGCTCGAGGTCAGCACCGAGCGGTCGACCTCCGCCTGCTCGAGGCTGAAGCCGCCGCCGCCACACGCGGCAAGCGGCAGGACGATTATCACGATCATGGCTTTGGCGCTGGCCGAAGCGATAACGTTCCATTGCCCACTGTCAAAAGCTTGCGCGATACGCGACAATCGGCAATCTCCCCAGCCGGCGACAAATTTGGGAAAACTATGAGCGAAACCGGGTTAACAAGCGGTGACTTTACCGAGGCGGCGGAGCCGTTCCGGCTTTTTGCGGCGTGGCTCGACGATGCGACGAAGAGCGAGATCAACGACCCCAACAGCGTGGCTCTGGCGACGGTCGATGCCGAGGGCATGCCGAATGTGCGCATGGTGCTGCTCAAGGGCTTCGATGAGGGCGGCTTCGTCTTCTACACGAACTTCGAGAGCGCCAAGGGCCGTGAGATCCTGGGCAGCATGAAAGCGGCAATGTGCTTCCACTGGAAATCGCTGCGCCGGCAGGTGCGGGCGCGCGGCCCGGTGGAGATCGTCACCGACGCCGAAGCCGATGCCTATTACGCGACCCGCCCGCGCGGCAGCCGCATCGGCGCCTGGGCCTCCAAACAGTCGCGGCCGCTGGAAAGCCGCTTCGCGCTGGAAAAGGCGGTCGCCGAATATACGGCGCGCCACGCTATCGGCGACATCCCGCGGCCAAAACACTGGTCGGGCTTCCGCATCGTGCCCCAGACCATCGAGTTCTGGCACGACCGTCCGTTCCGGCTGCACGACCGTGTCGTCTTTTCGCGCAACGCCGAGGGCGGCTGGGACAAGGTGAGGCTTTATCCGTAGGGGACGATGCCGCGCTGTTTCAATCGCAGGAGTGACTCCTATGTGGCTGCGCAGGCCATCGAGGATTTTGTAGCCCGTGAGGAATGGCAACTCGCCGAAATAGAGGCAGGATTGGCTGAAGCTCGCGCGGCGATTTTGCCAGTGCCGGCGAGGTAGAGGCTGTTGTCGGGAAATACGTCAAGTCGACCCGCCAGGCATAAGCCACAGTCAATCCGCTAAACCGAGCGGGCGCTGCGGCGGCTTGATGAAATCGGCGCGCATGGCGAGAAAGACAATCCCGAGGCCGCCGCGAGAGTCATTGCGCGCATCGTAACGGCGGCGGGACATCTCGCCGAACAACCGCGATGGGGCGTGTCGGGCGCATCAAGGGGACACGGGAACTCGTCTTGGTCGAAGCCGTATATCATCCCTCATCGCGTCGACGGCGAGACTGTCGAAATCCTCACCGTCATGCACGCCGCCCAGCGGTGGCTTAGGCCTTGTAAGTCGCTCGGCACCCAGGTCAGGCCATACCGCCTGCGCCGAACCACCCGGAACTCCCGGGCTCCAGAGACCTGGCGCTTCCGATCTCACTTCACCATCTCGTGTGCGTGAAACGTTCCAGCTTGCGGGGACGAACCAGGGAAGGGCTCAACGCGCCGCTGGCGCAAATTCAGGAGGACGCAATGCATTCACTCAGGTTGGTCACGATAGCCGGTCTTGCCGGCCTTTTCGCTTCGCAAGCCTTTGCGGAGGACGCGATGGGGACAATGACGGTGATGAAGGGTGGCGAGGTCATGGCGATCATGCCCGATGGGCATATGGGCACCATGATGCCCGACGCGAAGATGAGCGCCGAAATGATGAAAATGGCGAAACCGATCAAGCATTGCATGATGTTGATGACCGACGCCAAAGGCAAGACATTCATGATCGACACGTCTTCGGCAAAGGCCCAGGCCGAATGTAAAAAAATGGCGATGTGACAAAGAGAGCATGGCGAGAAAACCCGCCGATTGCTGCCGGCGGGTCCACGATGCGAGACAAGGCCAGAAGGTCTAGGCCTTTTTCCTGGTCAAGAAGGCGGTCAAGGCGGCGCGGGCTTCATCGGATTTGAGCCGCTCGCGGAAATGCTGGCTTTCCTGGCCGATGCGCTCGACAAGGTCTTCGCGCGAGCCGCGCATCAGGTCTCGCGCGATCCTCAGCGCTTGCCGCGGCTTGGCCGCGATCTGGCCCGCCGCCGCCAATACCGATGCTTCGAGTGCGTCTTCCTCGACCACCTCGTAGATCAGCCCGGCGGCCTTCGCCCGCTCGGCCGAAAAGCCCTCGCCAAGGCCAAGCAGCGCGAAAGCGCCCTGCCGGCCGAGGATCTGCGGTGCCAGCAGGCTCGAACCGGCCTCCGGCACAAGGCCGAGATCGACGAAGGGCGTCCGGAATATTGTGCGCGGCGTGGCGAACGTCAGGTCGCAATGCAGGTTGAGCGTGGTGCCGATGCCGACCGCAATCCCGTCGACGCCGGAAACCATGGGCTTCTCCGCTTTGGCCAGCGCCATCAGGAAATCCCAGACTTCGGTACCGCTTTCGCCGCCCGAGGCGACGACCATGAAATCGGCAAGGTCGTTGCCGGACGAGAAGGCGCCGGGCGCGCCGAGAAAGACATGGACGCGGATCGCCGGATCGGCGTCGCCGCCGGCAAGAGCCGCCGACATCGTCGCGTACATGGCGCGGGTCAGGGCGTTCTTCTTGTCCGGACGGTTCATGCGGATGATCTGGATGGCACCCTGGCGTTCGACGAGGATGTGGTCTGTCACGGATTGGTCCTTTGTGAATTTCGGGCGTTGCGAACGTCAGGCTGAAATCAGCGCTTTGCCGGCAACGCCAAGGCTGTCGGCGCCGCCGATGACGCGCTCCTTCAGCGCGCCCACCTCGCCCAGCAGGTTCTCGGCGAAGAACCGGCAAAGCGCGATGCGGTTTTGGTCGGCAAGCGCACCGCGCGCCAGATAGGCGCTGCCAGCGGCAAGCGAGATCAGCCTGAGATAAGGTGTGGCGCCGGCCAGCGCCTCGTCCGAACGGCCTTCGGCCTGCAGGTCTTGCAGGAAACGGGTTGCCTGGGAGAGGTCGTCGAGCGCCTGGTCGAGCCGATCGGCGGTGCGGCCGAAGCCTTCAAGGTTCGACGCTCGCACCGCATCGGCGACGGCCTTGAGCTCGGCGATGTAGCCATGCACATGCTGGCCGCCGCCGAGCGGCAGTTTGCGCGTCACCAGATCGATTGCCTGGATGCCATTGGTGCCTTCGTAAATGGGCGCAATGCGTGCGTCGCGATAAAGCGCTGCAGCCCCCGTCTCCTCGATGAACCCCATGCCGCCATGCACCTGAAGCCCAAGCGAGGCGACCTCGACGCCGACATCGGTGGAAAACGCCTTAGCCAGCGGCGTCAAAAGATTGGCGCGTTCCTGCCAGTGCTTTGCATCCTCGCTCGCGGACGCGAGATCGATGGCGTGGGCGCAGGAATAGCAGATGGCGCGGGCAATCTGGGTCAGCGCCTTCATAGTCAGAAGACTGCGCTGGATGTCGGGGTGATGCACGATCGGCGCCATGCCGGCACCGCGATAGCTTGCCGCCTTGCCTTGCCGGCGATCATTGGCGTAGGCCAGCGCCTTCTGCGTCGCCGCCTCGGCGACCGCGACGCCCTGGATGCCGACGGCAAGACGCGCATTGTTCATCATGGTGAACATGCAGGCGAGGCCTTTGTTCTCCTCGCCGACCAGCCAGCCAATCGCGCCGGGCGTGCTGCCTTCGAAGCCATCGCCATAGATCATGGTGCAGGTCGGCGAAGCGTGGATGCCCAATTTGTGCTCCAGCGCGGAGCAGAAGACGTCATTGCGCCCGCCCAGCGCGCCATCGTCGCCAACCAGGAATTTCGGCACCAGGAACAGCGAAAGGCCACGCGTGCCGGCCGGCGCGTCCGGCAGCCGCGCCAGCACCAGATGGATGATGTTGTCGGTGAAATCGTGCTCGCCATAGGTAATGAAGATCTTTTGCCCGAAGATGCGGTAGGTGCCGTCGCCGGCCGGCTCGGCACGGGTTCGCAAGGCATTCAGGTCCGAGCCGGCCTGCGGCTCGGTCAGGTTCATAGTGCCCATCCATTCGCCAGAGACCAGCTTTTCCAGATATTTGGCCTTGAGCGCTTGCGAGCCGTGCTTGTCGAGTGCTTCGACCGCACCCATGGTCAGCGTCGGAGCGATGCCGAACGCCATTGAGGCGGAGTTCCACATTTCGAGCGCGGCGGCGCCGAGCATGGCCGGCAGCGCCTGGCCGCCATACGCTTCCGGCGCGGACAGCGCGTTCCAGCCGCCATCTATCCAGCGGCGATAAAGTTCCTTCAAGCCGGTTGGCGTGGTGACGGCAGCGCCGTTGAGCACCGCGCCTTGCCGGTCGCCGATCTCATAGAGCGGCGCCACCTCCTCACTGGCGAAACGGCCGGCCTCGGCCAGAATGGCGTCGACGAGGTCTTCGCCGAGTTCGCCAAAGGTGCCGGCATCGAGCGCCGCCTTCAAGCCGGCGACATGCTTCAGGGTGAAGGCGATTTCCTCGACCGGTGCCCGATACATGGCGCTCGCTTCTCCTCAGCCTGGCTCTCCTCAGTCCGGCAGGCCAAGTTAAGACCCGTGCCGGCGCAAAATCATCTGCTTTCGGAGTTCCCTGTCCATCTTCTTTTTACGTAAACGTCAAACTTTGTCACGTGGATTTTGCAATTGCCACGACGCAGGCTAAATTCGCCAAGATAGAGCAGAATACCGAAATAGGATTGCCTCGTGCTCGCAGACTTGACGCCCATCGCTGCATCGAATGCGCCTGCTTTGGCGGGCGGCCGGTTTTTGCTATCATGAAGGTAAGGTCGAGAACGGCGCAGCCTATTGGTCGGATCGCGGCACATTGTGCTCACCACCATGCTCGCTGACCCCTCATCGCAAACGCGAGGCCGAGGGAACGCTGTCGCAAGTGCCGGCGCTCAATCCGTTTCATATCCCCTCTCGCCAGTGACAACCATCAAGACCATCGACGGAGAAGCTGTCCGAGCCGTGGCATCCGCGGGCCGCGATCGAAAGCATTTCCTTAACCATGGCGGTTCAGGATCTGGCTTTGGCCAGCAAGGACCTGCTGTTTGAAAACGCCGGCGCACCCCCTTGTCCGCTCAGCGCTTCTCCTTGTCGCGGCCGCGATAACCCTGGCGCTGACGCCGGCAAGGGCCTCGGATTTCTCCGAACCGTGGAAGGATGCGGACCGGGCGCTGGTCGTCGACGCCTACGAATACAATTCCATTGACTGGACCCGGCTAGCTGCCGACAAGCGTCTTGTCGGCTTCATCAACAAGGCATCCGACGGAATGCCGCCACCCTATTTCTGTTTCGGCGACGAGACCGAGATGCGTCTGTGCAAGACGCTTTGGAAGCGCCATGCGATGGCACAGGAGCTGTTCCAGACGCGCAAGGTGGTGGCCAAGGCGCTGGGCCTGAAATGGGGTGCCTATCATCTCGCCCGCCCTGGCAACCCCGTGGGACAGGCCAATAATTTCATCAATTTCGTGAAACCCGGGCCGGATGACCTGCTTGCCCTCGACATCGAGGACGATGATCCCACCCAATGGATGTCGCTCGAGGATGCCGAGGAATTCGTGCGCCATGTGCATCGTCGGGTTGGCCGCTTTCCGGTGCTCTACACCAACGGCACGACCGCCAGGCATATCGCCGACAATAAGTATAAATACCCGCTCCTGTCCCGGTTGCCGCTGTGGTACGCGCGTTATAAGCCAGACATCGATGTGCATTTTCCGATGGGCAACTGGCAGGGCTATGCGCTCTGGCAGTTTTCGGCGCGAGCAAATTGCGGCCGGTTCCGCTGTCCCTACAGGGTTGCGGGCACGCCCAACGATATCGATGTCAGCGTCGCGCCGATGAACGCGACGGAATTGCGCGCACAGTGGCCGTTCGGCGGCCTGATCGACGTGCAGCCGGATTATCTCGCCTCGATACCGGTGCCGCTCTCACGCGAGGCGGGGCTCGCCGGCACTGCCATGACCTATGCCACAGTGGCAGCACCCGCGAGCCTCGAGCAACTGGTCGCGGTATTCAGGACGCGCTTGGCCAGGTTCAGCAGCGGCTTTCAAATGCCTGCGGCGAAGGCGGCGCCGAGCCTTCCGCGCGGGATTGCCGAATATGTTGCCTGGACGCGAAACGAAGAGCGCCTGGCATCGGTGTCTGGAATTGCCCCCACCGCCGATGCGGTCAGCAGCGTCTCGACCGTATTCGGCCGCGGCCTGCGCTGAGGCTGAGGGCCGCCTGAAGCGTCAGTTCGCCTGCTCGCGCGCCACCGCCAGCCAGCCAATGTCGCGGCGGCAAAAGCCTTGCGGCCAGTCGATCCGGTCGAGCGCGGCGTAAGCCTTCTTCTGCGCCTCGCCGACGGTGCGGCCGGTCGCCGTGACGTTGAGCACGCGACCGCCATTGGCGACGAGTGCGCCGCCGTTGATGGCGGTGCCGGCGTGAAAAATCTCGACGCCGTCGCCTGCCGCTGCCTCGACGCCGCGAATGACCGAGCCCTTTTCCGGCGTGCCGGGATAACCCCTGGCTGCCATCACCACGGTGAGCGCCGCCTCGTCGCGCCAGCGCACCGAGGTGTGCGCCAGCTGGCCGTCGGCGGCGGCGTTGAGTAGGACCAGGAGATCGTCCTTCAGCCGCATCATCAGCACCTGGCATTCCGGGTCGCCGAAACGGGTGTTGTATTCGATCAGCTTCGGCCCGCTGTCTGATATCATCAGCCCGGCGAACAGCACGCCGGAAAACGGCGCGCCTGTTTCAGCCATGCCGCGCATGGTCGGCTCGACGATCTCGCGCATGGTGCGGTCGATCATCTCCGGCGTCATCACCGGCGCCGGCGAATAGGCGCCCATGCCGCCGGTGTTGGGGCCGGTGTCGCCGTCACTGAGGCGCTTATGATCCTGCGCGGTGCCGAAGGGCAGCGCGGTGATGCCGTCGCAAAGGCAGAAGAAGCTTGCCTCTTCGCCGCTGAGAAACTCCTCGACCACCACTTCGGCGCCGGCCTGGCCGAAGGAGCCGTCGAAACAGGCGTCGAGCGCGGCCAGCGCCTCGTCAAGCGTCATGGCGACGGTGACGCCCTTGCCGGCAGCGAGGCCGTCGGCCTTGATGACGATCGGCGCACCCATTCTCTCGACATAGGCCTTGGCCGAAGCCAGATCGCCGAAGCGGCCATAGGCGGCGGTCGGGATGCCGTATTTGGCGCAGAGGTCCTTGGTGAACCCCTTCGAGCCTTCCAGCCGTGCCGCTGCCTTTGACGGGCCGAAGACGCGGATGCCCTCGGCGCGAAGGTCGTCGGCAATGCCGGCGACCAGCGGCCCTTCCGGGCCGACCACGACGAGGTCTATTTCTTTCTCGCGGCAAAACCGGACCACCGCTGCATGATCCGAAACATCGAGCCTCACCAACTCGGCTTCGCCGCCGATGCCCGGATTGCCGGGCGCCGCGTAGAGTTTGGTCAGCAGCGGCGACGCCGCCATCTTCCAGGCCAACGCATGTTCTCGTCCGCCGGAGCCGATCAGCAAAACACGCATGCCTGGATTCCTTGCCCGTTCCGATCAGGACTGCGCTATTGCGCCCCGGGCGGCGGGTCAAGACATTTGGCTGTCCGCGGCGGCGATTCCGCGCCGCGAGCGGATCCGGCCTGCTTGACGCTTGACGGCATTCGCCTCTGCTGCCACTCCAGCAAAATGGAAACCGTCCAGTCGAAAGCGGCCCAGGGCCGCGTCGCCGATGCGCCGAGCGGCCACTGGGTCTATCGCGCGCTGCCGCGGGGGTTGTGGCCCTATGCGCAGCTTGCCCGATGGGACCGGCCGATCGGCTGGCAATTGCTGCTGTGGCCATGCTGGTGGTCGGCTGCACTTGCCGCGAGCGCCTATCCGCGTCCGACGGACCCGCTGCTCTCGCTGCTGCCGTCGCCGTGGTATCTGCTGCTGTTTTTTCTTGGCGCGTTCGCCATGCGTGGCGCCGGCTGCACCTACAACGACCTGGTCGACGAGGACATCGACAACCAGGTGGAACGCACACGCTCGCGGCCGCTGCCGGCCGGCAAGGTTACGCGCCGGCAGGCCTGGATGTTTGTTGTCTTGCAGGCACTGGTCGGCCTCGCCGTGCTTTTGCAGTTCAACAGCTTGGCCATCTTGCTCGGCATCGGCTCGCTGGTCATCGTCGCCATCTACCCGTTCATGAAGCGGTACACCAATTGGCCGCAACTGGTTCTCGGTCTTGCCTTTTCCTGGGGGGCGCTGATGGGATGGGCGGTCGAGTTCGGCGATCTCGATGGGCCGGCAATCATGCTCTATATCGGCTCGATCCTGTGGGTGATCGGCTATGACACGATCTATGCGCATCAGGACAAGGAGGACGACGCCATCGTCGGCGTGCGCTCGACGGCGCGCCTGTTCGGCGACAACACCAAGGCCTGGCTTGCCGGACTTTATGGCGGAGCGCTGGTCTGCTTCGCCATTGCTTTCGCCTCGGCGCAGGCACCGGTGCCGGCGCTCGCCGGGCTGATTGCCGCCGGCGCCCATCTGGCGCGGCAGATCGGCGTGCTCGACATCGACGATCCGGACCAGTGCCTGAGGCTGTTCAGATCGAACAACCAGGTCGGCTGGCTGATCTTCCTCGGCCTGATCGGCGGCGCGGTCTGGGTGGCGCTGAAGCCGCTGGTTTAGGAGCCTTTTCCCTTCTCCCTTGTGGGAGAAGGTGGATTGGCGCGTAGCGCCAAGACGGTTGAGGGATGTTGGAAGAAATGAGGCGTTGGCGTTCCCTGGAACACCCCTCATCCGACCGAGCTCCGCTCGGCCACCTTCTCCCACAGGGGGCCTGTTGCGTAATTCGCTGATTGTGATTCTCTGAGGTGGACGGTCTGAGGGAATCGCGATGGCAGTGAAGCAGACGGGCCA
>NZ_JAMYOU010000054.1:0-19723 GCF_040319995.1 Mesorhizobium sp. M0815
CGACCAACCCGATCGAGCGCCTCAACGGCGAGATCAAGCGGCGCACCGAGGTCGTCGGCATCTTCCCAAATGATGACGCCATCGTCCGCCTGGTTGGCGCGATCCTGCTCGAACAGAACGACGAATGGGCCGTGCAGCGCGCCAGATACATGACGCTGGAAACCATCAGCCAAATGAGCGATGATCCTTCTGATCAGCCTGCCAGCCGTGGCACGCTGATCAGCCCGGCCCCATGCCGGAGAGCGCGGCGACCAAGCCGTCAGCTACACCACTCCCTGGGACACGATCACGACGCGTGCCTGACATTTAGTCAAGGAACGAACACTGTCCGGTTCTGTGTAGGTTTTCGGATGCCGTTCGGCGATAGAGATAGCTCTCGGAAAGGCCGAGGCGGCGGCACGACTGGACGGCTGGTGATGAATGAAGCACGGTGCTGTCGCAGATTGCAGCCGTCGTCTTCACAACAGCACGCTCCCACGGCTTCAAGGTCCAGCGGTCGCCGAGTTCCAACCGCTTGCGGACCCATTGGGGTAGGATCTCGACGGCCGCCTTCAGAAGCGGCCGCTGAAGGGGTCGAGCAACTCCCGGCAAGGCGGGAACTTCTTCCATGATCTCCAGGAACTCCGACACGATCGGCGACGCGACGAGTCTTTGCCTCATCACGTCGAACAGCGCGTAAAGCTCGGCCTGAGACGTGGGCGCGCCGACCGCACCATAGAGAAGCGCCACGGGGCGAGCCTCAGCAAACATCGCGTCCCGTTCGAAAAAATGCAGACGATGCACATAGACGTGATAGGCCTCCATGAAACCAAACTCGGCCGTCGCTTGCACCCAGTCCAGCAGCTCCGGGTCGGTGGCGTGGTATGGCTCGCCTTCGCTGGTTCGACCCGAAACGCGCCCATGCATCCTGACCACATCTTCAATCATGGCCTTAGCCTTGGATCGGGGGCCGTAGACCGTGACCAAAGCAGCGAGGCCCGTACGCTGCAATCGTCGGAGCGCGAGGGAGCGGAAGCTGCTGTGCTGCCAAATGGCGTCGCGAACCCGCGGCTCTGCCAATTCGAGCAGCACCGCCGTTACCCCGCCGATGAACAGCGCAACAGGGTTCTTAAAAATGCGCCAGGACACCGAGTTGGGTGGTAACAGCGCCGGTTCGCCTTCCGGAGTCGAGAAGTCCATCTGAGATCCGAGCCGCTGGCGCATGAACGACTGGGCAAGAGTGTCCACACGACGCTCAAGCGGGCGAGGCAGAGAAATGATGCCCGAGTTGCGAAACATGGTACGCCTCGAACTACTGAGAATAGCAAGCGTTAGACCTGTGGCTAGCGGATGCAATATGCACGAACGTCTTTGGTCTTCCCGTCGTTCCAAATCATCCTCGCGCGAAGCCGATGAACCCTGCTTGATCTGCCCTGTTGCCAATGATGATGGAGCAAGGCTCGGGCGTGGTCATCCATGTCACCTCGATCCAGCGCGAGCTTCCGCCGCAGTCGGGCCTCGTCTGCCGATAGGAGAAGGCAAGATCTTGTGGCTTGACGACACCGGCATCGAGCATGAATCCGGCGATCGCGCCGCCCAGCCAGCCCGCTCCGATGCCGATCCTGGTCGAAGTGCTCATTTCCTTGCCTCCGTTCGACTGTCTCACGGTCAGAGCAATCCAGTTAGTTCGAGTGTCTGGTAGCCGGCCAAAAGCGTGATCAGAAATCCCACAAGCCGCAGGAGCGTCCTCTCCCGCAATGTCTTGACCATCCTTCCCGCCAGCGGCGCCGCTAAAACGCCTCCAACGATCAGTCCGGCAACAGATGTTAGGTCGCGGAATTCGCCGGCTTGCTCCCAATGGCCGGTTACAATCGTGGCGAGGAAGCTCAGCGACACTGAAAGTGCAATCAGGAACTCGCTCGCATTGACCGTGCCGATAACGAATCGCGGTTGTCCACCCGCGCCGAGTAGACCGGTGGTGGCAACAGGACCCCAGCCCCCACCGCCTGCGGCGTCCAGGAATCCGGCGGTTGCGCCCAACGGCGCCACGATTTTCAGCTTCACGGGGTTGGTGGGGATACGATGAAACGACCGATATAGTAACCAGCTCCCAATAACCGCGAGATATGCTGTAACGAATGGCTTGACCTGATCTCCGTCAAACGAAGTGAGTACGAAAGCGCCGAGCATACCGCCGCCGACACCAAAGGGGATCAGTCGCCAAAACAGTTTCCAATCGATGTTGCGATGATAAAGATGAGCCGATCCGGAAGCGGCGGTGGTGAACAATTCCGCAGCATGAACTGAAGCTGATGCTTGTGCCGGTGGCACCCCGAAGGTGAGGAGCACCGTCGAAGAGATCACGCCATAGGCCATCCCTAGAGCACCATCGACCGCCTGGGCCAGAAACCCGACGGCTGCGAACAGTAGGAACTCTTCCATGAGTGGCTCCGCGCATGAGTAGCGTCGCGCATAACGAAGCCTCACATGTGCAGTGGCACACCGAGGCTTTATAGCTCGACCAAGCTGCAGTCGTGATGCTCTTGGCACGCAGGAAACGGACCCATGCGTCGGCTTGTTCCGCGAAACTCAGCCCTTAGCGCGGGCCTAATAGCATAATGGCCGCAAGGCCCATGAATGACGCCAATCCCGCCCGGTTTGGTGGCAATGGCGATGACCTGGCTTCAGGGGCATTCCCGTTCTTGCGACAGGGGATAATAAGCAACCGAGAGTTCGGCATTTCTTGAATTGAAGGTCACTAGCAAGACGCTGACCTGACCTTCAACGTGCAATGTCGGCTTCTGGTGCACGTTGTCCTCCGAAATGTTGTGCGCCTGATCTCTAGTCGGACTAGCCGAGACTGAGACGAGCCAGCGCGTGGGTCCAAATCGCTCGGCGACGCAGCGACATTGTTCGGTGCGACCCATTAGTCCGAAACCGGAATTTATGACCCTAACCGGTCCTTCTTCAGCCTATCATGAATGTCGCACATGCTTGTAAATCCGACATTGCGCTGGCGCTGTTCAGAGCGCTCCAGTTAGTTCGAGCGTCTGATAGCCGGCCAAGAGCGTGATTAGAAATCCGACAAACGCAGGAGCGTCCTTTCCTGCAATGCCTTGACCGTTTTGAGGGCGGCTAAGAGACCTTGGACACTTCTAAGAGATTTGCTCGCAGCGGTTGGCGGTGCTAAACTTCAAAGCTGCCGCACTGATGTGTCCGATTGCGCCGCCTCCTGCCGCTGTTGATGTGTGTCTTCGGAGTGACGCAAAAAAGGCGGAGACCGGGATGATGAGCTTGACGCGCCGCGATGTGTTGATCGCCGGGAGTGCGGGGTTTGCCGGAGTCGCGCTCTCCTCGCCGCAGAGCGCGCGTGCGAACGATGAAGCGCTGGATCTCGTCGAACAGTTCACCGGACGGACAGCCACGGTGTCGGATCGCCTTCACCTGATAATGCCGACATACTTCCCGACCGGCTATACCGTGCCCATGAGTCTTTACATCGACAGCCCCATGACTGAGGCCGACCATGTGAGGCAAATGCGCGTGTTCGCGCCGCGGAACCCGCTTATCGAAGTCGCCAGTTTCCATTTCGTCCCCCAACGCAGCCTGCCCCGCGTGTCGACCCGCATCCGCCTTGCCAAACCGCAGCATGTCATCGCTGTCGCCGAAATGAATGACGGCAATTTGCTGATGACCACGACGTGGGTCCGTGTCGCCACAGATGGCTGTGCCTGAGAACGGAGAGAGACAGTGACTACCGCAACACCACGCGTGATCGTGCCGAGCGCTGCGGCGAAGGGAGAGTTTTTTCAGGTCAAGACCATCATCAGCCATGAGATGGAAACAGGGCTGCGCCATGATGATCAAGGCAATGTAATCCCGCGCAAGATCATCAACAGGTTTGTCTGCCGCTACAACCAATCCGTGGTGTTCAGCGTCGATCTCCACGAGGCGATTTCGGCTAACCCGTTCTTCGAATTTTCCCTGCGCGCGACGGAGAGCGGCCGGCTCGATTTCGTATGGGAGGAGGACGGCGGTGCCGTCTACACGTTGTCGCACCGGCTCACGGTCGGTTGAGGTGGCGACGCAATCGAGCTGCGCGAGTTATGGCGTGACAAGTTGAGTGGGAGCGTGACCGGAAAACTCCGAAACAGACGGGTATTCAGCATGCGTCCCGTCGCGAGATCTGCGATTGCCACGGGCCTCGTGCTTCTCGTCAGCCAATCCGGCGCGGCGGCGGGGGCCGATCAAGGCGCTCAACTCGCCGCGACCTGTGCGTCCTGCCATCGCCTCGATGGCGGCGGCACAGGCATTCCCAGCATCATCCGGCTTGGTGAGGAGGGGCTCACCAACGCCCTGCTTGCCTACCGGGCGAGCGAGAGTCCAAATCACATCATGCACGCTATCGCGCTGTCGCTCAGCGACGAGGAGATCGCGAGCGTCGCGCGCTATGTCGCAGCGCAGGGAAAGTAGCGCGCCATGAAATTCTGGACGCGTCGCGAGTTCGGCCGCCTGACTGGAGCAGCGTTGCTAACGGCGCTCAACCAGCCGAAGGCGCGGGGCCAGGCCAAGGCGCGTGTCGTCGTGATCGGCGGCGGCATCGGCGGCGCAACGGTCGCCAGATATCTCGCCGTCAGCGCCACGGCTATCGAGGTGACCCTGGTCGAACCGCGACAGAGCTACACGACCTGCTTCTTCAGCAATCTCTATCTCGCCGGGCTCCGCCCGTTCAAATCGCTCAGTCATGGTTATGAAGCGCTGGCAAAACAATATGGCATCACCGTCATTCATGAGTCCGCTGAAGCGATTCACCCGGCGGCGAAAACCGTTGCGCTGAACAACGGTTCGAAGCTCAGCTACGACCGTCTCGTTGTTGCGCCAGGCATCGCATTCAGGGATCGGGCGCTTAGGGGCTATGACGAAGCTGCGATGGAGATCATGCCGCACGCCTGGAATGCAGGGCCGCAAACCAGCCTGTTGCGCCAGCAATTGGAAAGCATGGAGGACGGCGGCCTATTCGTCATCGTCGTCCCGCCGAATCCATTTCGCTGTCCGCCCGCCCCCTATGAGCGCGCTTCGCTCATCGCCTCCTATTTCCAGCGCAGCAAACCCAAGGCCAAAATTCTGATCCTCGATTCGAAAGACAGCTTCAACGCGCAGGACCTGTTCCAGGACGCTTGGAACCGCCACTATCCGGGAATGATCGAATGGCTACCGGCCCAGTTCACTGGCGGGGTCACGGCGATCGACGCGAAGACCCGGTCGGTGATCACCGAGGGAGCAACATTCAAGGCCGCGGTGGCCAATGTCATCCCGGCGCAAATGGCCGGGCGCTTGGTGCAGCAGGCAGGGCTCGCCAATCAGTCGGGCTGGTGTCCGGTCGATCCGGTCACCTTCGAATCGGCGCTGCAGCCCGGCGTCCATCTGGTCGGCGACGCGATCATCGGCGGGGATATGCCGAAATCCGCCTTCTGCGCCAACAGCCAGGCCAAAGCCTGCGCCTTTGCCATCGCGGCCGATCTCACCGGATCAGCGCGTTTCCCGGCGCATTTGTTCAACACCTGCTACACCTATCTCGCCCCCGACGATGCGTTCAGCAACGCCATCAGCTTCAAGCCCGTCGACGGAAAGCTCAAGAGCGTCATCAGCTTCGTCAGCAAGGTCGAGGAAAGCTCCGAGGTCCGCCGGCAGGCAGCGCGCGCGGCGGAAGGCTGGTACGACGCCTTCACGCACGACGTGTTTGGCTGAAACGAAACTCAACTCCGCTCGACGGCCGGGCCGGCCATTGCGGAAATGCCGGCACCATTCTGGGCGCGCTCCGCCTCGGCGCCGGATCGTTGCTCCGGGATCAGCGTTGCAACAGGATCGGGCAGCCGCTCCAGCCGCAGCGAATTCACCACCACGAGGATGCTCGAGCCGGCCATGACCGCCGCCGCAAGGATTGGCTGCAGAAGTCCGAATGCTGCGAACGTCAGGGCGACGAGATTGTAACCGAACGCCCACATAAGGTTGGTCAAGATGGTCCTGCGCACCGCGCGGGCCACGTCGACGATCCAGGGCAGCATCCACAATCCGTCCGCAGGCAGCACGAGCGCCGCAGTCTCGCGGGCGAGATCGGTGGCGGAGCCGACGGCAATACCGACATCTGCGGCGGCCAGAACTGGCCCGTCATTCAGTCCATCGCCGACCATTGCCACCGCATCGTGGTCATGGCGGAGCCGATCCAGGGCCAGCCGTTTGGCCTCCGGCGAAAGGCCCGCTTGGACGTCCTTGATCCCGACCAGGGCCGCGATCCGCTCCGCCGCTTGCGCCAAGTCGCCGGTCAACAGCGTGGCGTCGAGCCCGCGCTCACGCAGGGCCGCGATCGCGGCCTGCGCCTCGGGAAGCGGCGAATCATCGAGCGACAGCACGGCGTGAACCCGCTCGCCCCAACCGACATAGACCACCGAATGACCGCTCGCCTCCAGCGACCGCGCACGCTCGGCCAGCGACGGGGGAAGCGGCCAGCCCAGATCATTCATCAATCTGCCGTTCCCTGCCGCCACGGGCCGGCCTTCGGCGCTGCCGCGGATGCCACGGCCGGGAACCATCCGGGCCTCGCGGGTGACGAGCGGCGTGATGCCCCGCTGAGCGGCGGCTGCCGCGATGGCCCGCGCCAGACCATGCTCGGAATGGCGCTCCAGACCGGCGGCGCGCGCCAGTACTTCGTCGATGCCGACCTCCTCGCGGTCGACGCCGACGAGACGCGCTTTGCCCGCCGTCAGAGTGCCGGTCTTGTCGAAGGCGAGCAACCGTACACGCGCCAGGGTCTCGAGCACGCCGGGGTCGCGGACGAGGCAGCCGTGCCGCGCCAGCCGGCCGATGCCGAGCGATATCGCCATCGGAGCAGCGAGGCCGACTGCACAAGGACAGGCAACCACCAGCACCGAGAGGCCAGTCAGCAACGCCCGATCGAACGGCAATGACTGGGCCCAGTAAACGATCGTCAGCCCGCCGAGGGCAAGGACGAGCGGCACGGACACGCCAACGACGCGATCGGCAAGGCGCTGGGTTGGACTGCGACGGCCCAGCGCTTCGCGCACCGACCGGCAAATCCGTGCCCAGCGGGTTGCGGTTCCGTCACCGCTGCTTTGGATCAGGAGCGGGCCGTCGATATTGATACTACCGGCAATCACCTTGGAGCCGGCGCGCTTTGTCACTTGCCGGCTTTCTCCGGTAATCACGGCTTCATCGGTGTTCGATTCCCCCTCGACAACCACGCCGTCGACCGGAATGCGCTCGCCTGGCCGGACCCGCACCAGCATGCCGGCCGTCACCTCCCGCACCGGACGGCGGATCTCTGCCGCGCCATCGACCGCGGTCGCGCTCTCGCTTTCTGCGGCCAGAAGTGGTTCGAGGTCGCGCGCCGCCCTGGCGCGGCCAACAGCCTCGAGATAGCGGCCAACTGTGAATAGCATCAGCACCATCACGGCGGTGTCGAAATAGACATGCGGGCTGCCCTCGAACACGGCAAATGCCGAATAGAGGTAAGCGGCAGCGACGCCAAGCACGATGAGTGCCGACGACGTCACTCGTCCCTGAATGCCATTGAGCCACATGTCGCGCAGATAGGGTCCGCCGAGAATCACCACCGCCGGCGTGGCGAAGATCCAGAGCAAAAAGTGAATCCACGGCAGCACGCCCGCATCGACGCCGGTGAACGCGTCCGAATAGAGGAGGAGGCTGAACATCATGATATTCATGGAGAGAAAGCCTCCCACGCCGAGCTGGATCAGAAGCCAGGCGGCTTCCCACTCTTCGTGTCTGCCGCTCTTCACCTGAAAGGCGATACAACAGCCGTAGCAGCAGAACGCGCAAGCCTCTCCGTTGAGCCTGCGCTCCATCGGGCGCAGACCGACGGGCAGCGAACAATGGCTACAGAGGATATCGCCATGCGCAGTCATGCGGGATGCCCGCCCGGCCAGGCAAGGCCGATATGCGCGTCGGAAGGCAGGAGACCACGGCCGAGCGTGATGAGACCGAGCAAAAGAATAAAGCCACCAGCCAGCCGCACGCCGCGCCGCCGCCAGGCTGGCCCGAGTATCCGGCCAACGCCGCCCATCATCAACATCGCGGGGAAGGTTCCCAGTCCGAACCATGCCATGACGAGAAACCCGGGAAGCGCTCCGGCGGTGCTCGCCGCCTGGGCGGCGAAGGCATAGACCAGGGGACATGGCAGGAAGCCGTTGAAAACGCCAAAGGCGAGCGGTGCGGCGCTGCTCCGGGCCGTCAACAGACCGCGCAGGGACAATGCAAATGTGCTGCCGCCAAATCCGATCGCAAGGCGATGAAAGACCTGCAGCAAGCCGAAGAACTGCAACGCCATGGCAATCATGAGCAGGCCAGCGACGATTGCGAGAATTCGTTGGGCGATGTCGAGGGAGCCGTTCAAGAGCGGCGCCGCCGTTAGACCTTGCGTGGTGCAGATGACCTGACCGATCGCGCCCGCGAGCCCGCCCAGAAAGCAATAGGTTGTCAATCGGCCGGTATTATAGAGCAGGTGGCGAAGGACGGTTGCGCCTCCCCCTCGCTGATCGCGGCCCAGCGCGCAGGCAAAGCCGCCGCACATGCCGATGCAATGAAAGCTGCCTGCAAATCCAGCGGTGAAGATCACGAGGTAGTAGATCATTGGCGTTTGCGCAGTGGCGCGGACGCGGCGCTATTGCCGCACAAGATACAAAAGAAAGAGGATAAAGCCGACGGTGCAGCCGCCATAGATGAGGAAGCCAAGCATCTGCGGCAAGCCGGCGTCAGCAAGCTTGAAGACGGTGTCCTGTAGCATCCGCTGCTCCTATGTCAGCCGAAATAAAGACGAAGCACGTTTATCGCCACCTCGAAGCACAGGAAAAGGAGGTTCAATGCGGCGACCCCAAGGAGAATTTTGGCTATCATCGTCTCCATCACTCCTGTCTTACCAGCCCTTGCGACCGTCTACTTAGAACAGACGGCCGGGCCCGAGCCCGCCCCAATAAGCATACATGTAGTACAGCCCCCAGGCGAACAGCAGCACGTAGACGACGAGAAGCCATAGCGGAATGAATCCCACACGCGCCTGTATCAGGCCGCCGGCATAGTCCTCCAGTTCAGGGTGCGAGCTTTGACGCACATCCAGTTCCGGATGCGTCGGGCTCTCCGGATCGCTGCTCTGCAGATCGCTCATTCTCCATTTCCCTTTCAAAAAACCCGTTGGCGGCTTTGTCGGTGCCGCTCAACGCGCCGGACAGGACGCCCCAGATGAACAAGAACAGGGCCGCCAGGCTCATCAGCATGGCGCCCGCATAGGGTCCGGTGACTTCAAAACCGAGCATGCGCTAACCTCCGGCGGGCGCCTGTTCCTCGCCAGGCGGAGCTGGCGGGCCGGACGCCGGCACCGACGGATCGGGCACATAGGCTCGCTCCGGCTTGTCAGCGACCAGTTCCAGATCGTTCAGCGCCGCGCGGGCCTCCTTCTTGATCGACAGCGGCTGCAGCGAGAGCGGGTCTTTATAGGCGGAAAGCGCCACCACGAAATAGGAAAGCGCCCACCGGTCCTCGTCCGGAAAGGCATCCCGATAGGACGGCATCGGCGTGCCGCTGAGGCCGGTAGTTATCGTCCGGAAGATGTCTTCGACGGCCGGGCCAGACTTGAACTGGCCGCTGGTGAGGTCGGCCGGCACGGTGGCGAACCCGATATCATCCTTGAGGCCGGCCGCCTTCTCGCCGTCGCCCTTGCCACCTTGGCCGTGGCACTCCCAGCACTTCGCCACCTGCCAAACCTCCTTGCCACGGTCCAGCATCGTCTGGGACGGGGTCGGCGGGCGCCCGATATACAACGGCGGGCCAGGCGGTTCCTCGACGAAGAAAGCGTAAGGACTGGCGGGATTGGAACGGTCAACCGCTAGCTCATACTTGATGTACTGGATCACCGCCAGCCGATCGTTGAGCGGCAGTTCGTACCAAGGGGGCATTGCCGTGCCGCGGATGCCGCGAGTAATGGTGCGCAGCATGTCGCCGTCCGTGGGCAGGGGCTCCTTTGTCAATCTGAACTTGAAGACTGCGGACGTGAAGTTCCTGGGCCGCTGGTTAAACATAAAGGTGGCGGCCGGCCCGTTGCCGTCGCCTTTGGCACCGTGGCAACCGATGCAGCGGCGCTCATAGACTTCCTTGCCATAAGCAATCCATTCCTCGGAGCGCGGCATCGTCGCATCCATGACCTCCAGGCTTTGCGGCTCGAAAAGATCGCGCCATTTACCCCGGTTCGTGCCGAGCTTCTGGACGTAGGAAACAAGCGCCGCCAGCGATTCCGTCTCCGCCGCGATGCTGACGGTTTCGCCTGTGTATTCGTCGTTCGGCGTCAGGATGATCGGCTTTCTTTCGCGCGCCTTCAGCGGCACGAACAGCAACCCGTACGCATTGGGCGTCAGCTGGATCGCTTGCTTGCTGTCGAAGTCGAACAGGCCTTTGGTGACCTCTGTCCTTTCCAGGGTCCGATTGCCAGCGCCGTCGTCAACGATACGGACGGCTGCATCGGGCTCGTGGAAGAGGCCGCGATACGGCGCCATTATCGAGTCCGGCACCAGCATCCGCGGATTGTAGAAGTGCGCCAGGTGCCATTCGTCGCTGTATTTCAGGCCGACGCGCGTCAGGTCCGGTCCGATCCGGCGTGTGCCTAACAGGTGCGGCACGTCATAGGCGTATTCGCCCGCCTCGCTGACCGGTCCCCAGCGGCGGATCTCGCCGGTCACCGGCCGCACGAATTGCGAATGGCAGTACCAGCAGCCTTCGCGCAGGTAAATGTTGCGGCCGCGACGCTGCTGCTCGGTGTAGTCCGTCGCTTCTGAAACCGTCCATTTCAGCTGGCCGAAATCCGTGCGCACCACCGAGGTCACGCGCGTAGTTCGCGAGGACGGCTCCACGAAGGGCAGCACGCCCTGCGTGATCACCGCAAGGGTGATGCAGAAGACGCCGGCGAACAGCGCGAAGAAGCGAACGTTCACTGCGCGGGCCCTCCCGCCGGGGCCGGGATAGGCGCCTCCACCGGCCCGCGGGCGCGTCGCGCCTCAGCCGCCGGGCTGGTCAGTGCGGTCAGCATCAGATTCACCACCAGCAGCGACATACCGATATCCATGCTGATGCCTGCCAGGGTCCGCGCCAGCCAGTAGGGCTTCACCCAGACGAGCGAGTCGAGCCATTCGACCCCATTCATCCATTGATAACCCTGCTGCAGCCCGCCGGCTGTGAGGACCAGGCCCATGGTCGTGATGCCGACGGTGATCAGCCAGAACGACCAGTTGCCGAGCTTGAAGGACCAGAGTTCGCGCCCGAACAGCCGCGGCCAAGTATAGAGGAGGCCCCCCATCGCCCAGACGACGAAGGTGCCGAACACGGTGAGATGCGAATGCGAGATGACGAAATCGGTGAAATGGGTCGGCTGCTGCAGCTGCCGCAGCGCCTCGGTCGAGCCCTGGAAGCAGCCGACGAGATACATGAGCGAGCCCATGATCAGGAACTTCGCCGGCAAGTTCCTGCCGAACTCATGCCACCTGCCCATCATGGTGCCGAAGAAGTTCACCAGCACCGTCCACACCGGAATGATCAGCAGCATCGACGTGACGACGGCCAAGGTCTCGGCCCAGTCCGCGATCGGGCTGTAGAGGTAATGGTGGATGCCGACGAACGGGTAGAACAGTGCCAGGGACCAGAAGCCTACCAGCGAGAGCTTATGGGCATAGAGCGGATTTCGCGCGCTGACCGGCAGGAAATAGTAGATGATCACGTAGCCCGCGGGCGTTATCCACAGCCCGACGATGTAGTGGAGATAGAGGCCATGGAAGGCGGCGCTGTTGATGCCCGAGATCGTGTATGGCAGGATGAAGCTTCCAAGCACGAAGTTCATCGTCGTCCACACGAAAGTGGCGATCAGGTACCATAGCGCGACATAGATCGCCGGCTCCAGCCTTCGACTGATCGTGATCAGGAACTGCGCGGTAGCAACAGCCACCACGATGAAGAATGCGACCTTCGCGTAGAGCGGAAGCTCTCCGGCTTCCAAACCGTCACTGTCGCCGAGCAGCAAGCCGACCAAACCGGCAAGCGTTGCGACGTTCCAGACCCATGCGAGAAGAACCGACCACTCCGACCATATCACCCGCACCCCCGACAGACGCGGCACGAGATAGTAGCAAAGGCCGATGAAAAGCGTCGAGAAGGCGCCGAAGATGACACCGTTGACGTGGACCGGGCGCAGCCGGCCGAAGGTGAGCTCGAGGTTCCCCGATCCGAGATAGTCGGGGTAGTTGAAGGTGCCCGAGATCATGACGCCGACGGATGGCGTCACCATCAGCCAGAACATGCCGAAATAAAGCCAGGTCCGCACGACCCGTTTGTCGACCAGCGCATCCAGGTCCACATTCGCGAACTTGCCGCGCAGCTCCATCGCAGTCTCTGCCAACGCATGGCCCTCCCCGCGCGGTTCAAGGGCCGCACGACTGCTTTAAGCCCACCGTTCCCCATCGAGGTGTCACTCCGATGGCGGACTCGCTTCGCGCTCCCTGAAGCCGGTGCCCCGGCTATCGACGAGACTAGTATTTGCCTGGCACCAACACCGAGCCGCTGTTCGACCAGGTGATGTACGCCTCGAGCGCCTTCATCGCCTCCGATTCGGGATCGATCTTCTCGCCCTGGCTCGGTTTCTCGATGCACCAGTTGATCATGTCGCGCAGTGTCGCGAACTTGGCCATCGACGCCTGGAACTTCGGGAACGCCTGCGGGTGGGTATCGGAGGCCATCGGATGGCACATGGCGCAGGCCCACCCGGTGGTCGACAGCTTGACGCCCAACTGCTCCTTCATCGCCGCATCACCATGGAACAGGAGGTCTCCTTTCCTGACCTCCTCCATGAACGCTTCTTGATAGAGTTTCAGCTGCTTTGGCGTTACCGGATCCTTGTTGGCACTGGCCGGCCCGACGACGGCAGCTGCGACGACTGCTCCGGCGACGATGGAACGCCTCAGAATGCAGAGGAATGTCGATGTGTTTATCATAGCCACCACCGTTATGGATTTGCCCATGGGTACTGTTTGTCGGCGATGCGTGACCGTATGACCTCCGCAATGCTCTTGTCGTGGTCCTCCGGCGACTGGACGAACACCTCCTTGCGGCCCCACATGATGTACTCGACATCGACCTTATCGTCGGCGTTGACGTTCACGGTTTCCCAACCGACCCCGTCGAAGGGATCGCCCGGATCGACACGGATCATCGGCTTGGTAAGCTTGGGCAAGCCTTCCGGCGCATACGGCCACGGCCAGGAGGTCGCCAGCATGCCGATCGAGCGCATGCTGCCGATCTCGTTGTAGAGCACCTGGTGCACGTGACCGTGGATGTTGGTGACCTTGGTATAAGGCTTCAGCACGTCATTCACTTCGCGCCAGTCGCGCACCCAGAAGTTCCAGGGCGGGTAGTACTCGTACAGCGGATTATGGCTGAAGATGACGATCGGTTTGGACTTATCCCAGTCGGCGAGTGTCTTCTGCATCCAGTCGAGCTGGTCGCGGCCGACGCCGGCCCACGCGCCGGCAACCGTGCCGTCGAGGGTAGCCATATGGCCCATGCGCTCCTCTGGCGTCATCTTCTTCGCTGTCCAGTAGTCCGGTCCCCGGCTGACCGTATCGAGCCCAATGAAGCGCACGCCCTTGTGATCGAAGGTCCAGTTGGGTTGGCCGAACAACTCGCCCCACTTCTGGCCCATATCCAGATACCAGTCATGCTCGCCCGGGATGTAGTATTTCTTGATCGTCAGATCCTTGAGGAGCTCAACGCCAAGCTCAAGTTCCTCGATCTTTCCGAGCTGGGCCAGGTCGCCGCCGAAGATCAGGAAGTCGGCCGGCGGATCCATGGCCTGGACCTCTTGCACGGCGCGCACCACCTTGTCGACGAAGCGCGTGTTGAGCGATCTCTCGTAGAGATGGGTGTCCGAAATCCAGGCAAACTTGAAGGGCGCTTCGGCGGCGTGAGCGACGTCGATGGTGTTGAGCAGCGGCCACCACGCGAAGGTCTGGCCGACGGAAGCAGCGCCGAACAGCAGCGATCTGTGAATGAAGGTGCGGCGGGTGATTTGAAGCGAGTCGTCGGGGCGTACGCCAGGCTGCTGCAGCACCGCATGCATTTCGCGCCGAATGCGGTCAAGCTCGTCAGACATCAGGGTTCCTCCTCAGTGCAGACCGTTTCTTAAAGCGTCGGTCTTCTCGCAGGAACGCGACCCTGTTGAATCAGTGGGTCGCCCATTTTGTTATTTTTTCAGTTCAATCGTCAGACTGGTGGCCTTATTCTCCTCTACCGTGACGGGCTGCTCGATGGGCCCGGTGAAGGGATGGATCGCCACGAGCTTGTAGTCCCCCGGCGGAACATCGGTTATGCTGAATTTGCCATCGGCGCCGGTGACCGCGTAGTAGGGATTGTCCACCACATAGACCCAGCCCTCCATCCAGCCATGCGCGTCGCAATCGATGCGGACAGTGCCGGCACGCTTCAGTTCGACCGGTATGCGCTGGCCCTTATTGGGCAGCGCCAGGTTGAAGGCGGTGCGCTTGCCATAATAGCCGTGGGTGTTGTGGAGCACTGGGTCGCTGTTGACCACCTCCAACGAACCGGCCGGTATCATCTGCACCGCGGGCTCAAAGCGACATTTGAGGTTGTTAAGTTCAGGCAGCTTTCCGGGCTGCGGCCAGGCCTTTCCCTGTGCCACGTCGACCAGCTGCACCGCCGCGTTCAGCACGGCCTGATCGCTGCCGACTTCGATCAGCGGCTCCTCGCGGGGGTCGCCGCACACCTCGATATTCTTGGTGGGGATGATCTTTGTTGTCGGCACGTCGCCGCGGTAGACGATCGTACCCTCGATCGTTCCGCCTCCCGTGACCGGACCCACTTCGTAGGCTTGCGCAGACGCGGACATTATCGCAACGAAAGACATCGCCGCTAGTCCGCTCATCAATTCGCGAATCATCATAAAAGCCACCTCCTTCAAGAGAGATGAGGGGCAACTCTCAAAAATAGAGCCAAACCAGTGCCATGTCTAGCCATCCAGCAACAAAATATGATAAAGTGGGTTGGTTTAGGCGAGTTTGTTAATCACAAACACACGCGGGGGTTTTGGCGCGTCATTCTCGAAGTGCCGGAGGTCCTTGATGAAGCGACGGCATCGACTCCTCCGCCCCTGGGCCTACGGTCCGCATCCCCTCTTCTGCATCATATTCGCAGCGGCCCTGTCGATCTGCCAACCGCTCGTGCGAGCTGACACGGCGCCTGTGACGGTCGGTGGCCCATTCACGCTCACGGCGCCGGACGGAACGACGGTCACGGATGAGACTTATCGCGGCAAATGGCTGCTGGTTTTCTTCGGCTATACGTCTTGCCCCGACATCTGTCCGACGACGCTGTCCTCAATCGCCGCGGCGATTAAGGAACTCGGCCCCGACGCCGCAAAACTGCAACCGCTCTTCATCACCGTCGATCCCGAACGCGACACGCCTGAGGTGATGGGAAGCTTTACCGCGGCGTTCGATCCGCGGATCGTCGGGCTGACCGGCAGCCCGCAACAGATCGCTGCGGTTTCGGAGGCATATGGCGCCTATGGTGTGGCGCGCCAGGGCGAGGCGGGCGATGACGACTACCTAATGGATCATGGCACCTACATATACATCATGAACCCACAGGGGCAATTCGTGGAGGGGCTAGACTCTGACACACCAAGCAGCGGTATTGCCGCTGTGTTGGGTGAATTGGTGCGATGACACGAGCCCTGGGATGACGGAGATCACGATTATGCAGTTGATCAATGCATAGCAGTTGTCATCCGGAAGGAAAGCGGCCATGCAAAGGCATACAAAGGAAGCTTCGGAGCTTAAGGCATTGATCCTCGCGGATCTTCATAAGGAGCCGGGATGCGAGCACGTCACCGATTTTGTGATTCAGCGGCTCGAAACCAAGGAGAACGGGGCAAACTGGACTGTCAAATATCTGGATCCCAATCAAGATAAGGTCTGCGAGACGATTCTGATAAACATAGCGCGAATGCTGCAGCTCAACTTCGACCTTCCTGAACGCGGGTCGTGAGGAACGATGCGAGCGGGACCGGCGCGCATTGCGCTTCGACATCGTTCGTATGCAAGCAGGGGAATCGGGCGATGGCGGAATCCACAGCGTTGCACACCGGCAAACCCGGCGGCGTAAAGAACGTCATTGCGCCGCGGCGATTTGGACCTCCGACGACCGGAAATGCGGGCGATATGGCCGATGGGCAAGGCAATATCGTGGAGCCAGGCATTACGAGTTATGACGGTTTCTTTGCGGATGCGATCGCGCGTCTGCAGGAGGAATGGCGCTACCGTGTGTTCGCGGACCTGGAGCGCATCGCCGGGCGCTTTCCCAATGCCGTGTGGCATTCCCCGCATGGACCGAAGGACGTCGTGATCTGGTGCTCCAACGACTATCTCGGGATGGGTCAACACCCAAAGGTGGTCGCCGCCATGGTGGAGACTGCTACCCGCCTGGGAACGGGGGCCGGCGGGACGCGCAATATCTCCGGCACCAGCCATCCGCTCGTAGAGCTTGAGGGCGAGCTTGCCGATCTCCACGGCAAGGAGGCGGCACTGGTCTTCACGTCCGGCTATGTTTCGAACCAGACTGGCATCTCGACTATCGCCAAGCTGATCCCCGGTTGTCTGATCCTGTCCGATGCGCTCAACCACAATTCGATGATCGAGGGCGTCCGCCAGTCCGGTACGGAGAAGAGCATCTTCCGCCACAACGACGTCGATCATCTCGAGGAATTGTTGAAGGCGGCGGATCCGGATCGGCCAAAACTCATCGTCTTCGAAAGTCTCTATTCAATGGGCGGCGACGTCGCGCCAATCAATCGCATTTGCGAAATCGCCGATCGTTACGGCGCAATGACCTACCTCGACGAGGTCCATGCTGTGGGCATGTACGGCCCTCGCGGCGCCGGTATCGCCGCGCGCGACGGCGCCATGAACCGGATCGATGTGATCGAAGGCACGCTCGCCAAGGCCTTCGGCTGCCTCGGCGGCTATATCACGGGAAGTGCTGTGCTGATCGATGCGGTTCGTTCCTATGCTCCGGGTTTCATCTTCACCACCGCGTTGCCGCCGGCGATCTGCGCCGCGGCCACAGCGGCGATCCGGCATCTGAAAACCTCGCAGTGGGAGCGCAAGTGCCAGCAGGACCGCGTCCGGCGGGTCAAGGCGGCGCTGGGTGCCGCTGGGCTGCCGGTCATCCTGAGCGACACCCATATCGTTCCGGTGGCAGTCGGCGATCCGGCGCATTGCAGAGCGGCGAGCGACCTGCTGCTGAGCGAGCACGACATCTATATCCAGCCGATTAATTATCCGACCGTGGCGAAGGGAACTGAGCGGCTGCGCATCACGCCAACACCCTGTCATGAGGACATCATGATTGATCGGCTCGCGGCAGCTCTGTTCGATGTCTGGAACCGGCTTGGGCTGCCACGGGACAATCTCGCCTGAGCGGCCGAATGAAGCTTCGCCGTTGCCCGGACGTTCCGGGTCTTAAGGTTCAAGGAAATGGCTGCCAAGGAAATCATGTTCTCGTTCGAGGCTCGCGACAGAATGCTGCGCGGCATTGACACCCTGGCGAATGCGGTGAGCGTCACGCTTGGCCCGCTAGGGCGCAACGTCGCGATCGGTAGGGAGCACGGCGCGCCGCGGGTCACGAAGGACGGCGTGACCGTCGCCAGAGAAATCGAACTCGACAACAAGTTCGAGAACATGGGCGCCCAGATGGTGCGCGAGATCGCAACAAGAACTTCCTATCAGGCCGGCGACGGCACGACCACCGCCGTCGTGATCGCGCATGCGATCGTCCGGGAGGGCGCCAAGGCGGTGGCCGCCGGCATGAATCCCATGGACCTGAAGCGCGGCATCGATCTCGCGGTCGAAGCCGTCGTCGCGGAACTCAAGAACAACGCCACGAAGGTCACCTCGAACGTCGAAATTGCGCAAGTCGGCACCATCTCGGCCAACGGCGATAGGGAGATTGGCCGCTGCCTAGCCGACGCCATGAAGAGGGTCGGCAATGACGGCCTGATCACTGTCGAGGACGGGACGTCGCTCGAAACCGAACTCGAATTCGTCGAGGGCATGCAGTTCGACCGCGGCTACATCTCGCCCCATTTCATCACCAATCGCGCAAAGATGCGGGTCGAGATGCAGGATGCCTATGTCCTCATCAGTGAGAAGAAACTGTCCAGCCTGAACGAAATACTGCCGCTGCTGGAGAAGGTGGTGCAGGCCGGCAAGCCGCTGCTCATCATCGCCGAGGATGTCGAGCGTGAGGTGATTGCGGCGCTGGTGGTCAACAAGTTGCGCGGCGCTCTCAAGGTTGCAGCAGTCAAGGCGCCGGCCTACGGAAACCGCCGCAAGGCGATGCTGCAGGATCTCGCGCTGATGGCCGGCGGAACGGTGATCTCGGAGGATTTGGGCATCAAGCTCGAGCATGCTTCCCTCGATATGCTCGGGCGCACCAAGAAGGTGATGATCGACAAGGCAAACACCACGATCGTCGGCGGCGCCGGCAAGCGGGCAAGCATCGAGGCCCGCATCGCTGAGATCAAGCTCGAGCTTGCGGAAACCACCTCCGATTACGACCGCGAGGAGCTCCAGGAGCGGCTGGCCAGGCTCGCCGGTGGCGTCGCCGTGATCCGGGTCGGCGGTGCCACCGAAGTCGAGGTCAGGGAAAAGAAGGATCGCATCGATGACGCGATGAACGCGACAAGAGCCGCGGTCGCAGAGGGCATTCTCCCGGGCGGCGGGGTCGCCTTGCTGCGCGCCGGCAGGGCGCTTAAGAAGCTCAAGGGCGGCAACGAGGACCAGCAGGTCGGCATCGCGATCGTCAGGAAGGCGATCACCTGGCCGGCTCGGCAGATCGCGATCAATGCCGGCCTGGAAGGCTCGGTCGTCATCGCCGGGATCCTCGAAAACGACGACAACGCCTATGGCTACGATGCCCAATCGGGCGTGTACGGGGATCTGGTGTCAAAGGGCATCATCGACCCGGCCAAGGTGGTGCGAACGGCGCTCCAGGGCGCGGCCTCGGTTGCGGGTCTTCTCCTTACAACGGAAGTCATGGTGGCCGAAGTGCCTGGCCCGCCGCCGCCGGAGCTTCCCGGTCACGAGCATCATCATCACGACATGGATATGGATTTCTGAGCGCATTGCGGGCGGCGGAAGCACCGAAGTGTCCGGACTGGATCGCCGCTGGCGACTGCTAGAGAAAGCCCACTCGTCCGAACCGCGGCCAACACAGCACTATTCGGGATCAACTCCTGGAGGCACTCCCGGCTGAGCCATGATCATCGGTCGGCGATTCCGACGTGACGGTGACAGGCGGGGTGGTTCAATTTTGGGGTGCCTATCGTCCAAAGAGGACCGGGCTGCATCGCGCGTTCTGGCCGAGACTATCGCGGGCCTGCGCGAAGTTCAGGATCATCGGGTCTCGATCGAAAAAATCCCCCCAACCGCGTCTGACGCCACCCGGCAAGCGCGTCGCTTGGTATCCTATCCGTCCGTGTGCGGTAGAGATCTAGCTGCACACAGCCGCATCTTACGATAGTGTCCTGAAGGTTCTGCAAAAAGTTTTGGAGAGAGAACGGCGCTTGCTCTGAAGGGCGAGCGGCCATGGCACGGTGGTG
>NZ_JAMYOU010000055.1:0-17610 GCF_040319995.1 Mesorhizobium sp. M0815
TGCGCCGGCCAGCCGGCTTAACCCTCGTACCGTTGCATATCGGATGACGGGCCGCCCTCAGGCCCAGCAATCATAGGGACTAGAGTGGGAGATGTCCGGCAGGACAGAGGGGGCGCGACGGATCGCGGCGGGTCGGTCCTATTTCCCACTCACCGCCTGCTGATAAACATCAGGCTTGAAGCCAACGAGAACCCTGTCGCCAAGTTCCAGCACCGGTCGCTTTATCATCGTCGGTTTGGCCAGCATCAGCGCCTTGGCCTTGTTCTCGTCCAGACCCAGTCTGTCCTCCTCCGACAGTTCGCGAAACGTCGTGCTCGCCTTGTTGAGCAGGATTTCCCAGCCGACCTTGCCTGACCAGCCGTTCAGCCGATCCGCGTCAAGCCCGTCTGCCCTGTAATCGTGAAAGCGATAGGCAACATCATGGCTCGCCAGCCAGGAACGCGCCTTCTTGACCGTATCGCAATTGGTGATGCCGTACATGGTGATCGTCAAAACGCTTCCTCGGATCGGTCGAATCTGATGGCACCCTAAAACCGTGCCTCTCACTTTTCCAGCTGCCTTGCCAGGCATCCGTGATTTTTGCGCTTGCCAATAGTAAGGAATTTTCCTAACTATTGTCCCGAGCTAATTTTGGTCACGCGGAATGGCCGAGGCAAGGAAATGACCATGACGAGCCTGCAGACCGAAAGCCCCCCACCGATCGACGGCATTTTCCGTGCGCTCGCCGATCCGACCCGGCGGCGCGTGGTCGAGCGGCTGAACCGAAGCCCCGCCTCGGTCAGCGAGCTTGCCCAGCCGTTCGAGATGGCCCTGCCATCCTTCATCGAGCATCTCAGGGTTTTGGAAGGCTGCGGGCTGGTGCGTTCGGAGAAGGCCGGCCGCGTCAGGACCTACCGGCTTGCGCCGGAGCCGCTGAAGCTCGCGGAAAGCTGGCTGGCCGAGCAGCGTGAGCTGTGGGAGCGCCGTCTCGACCAGTTCGACGACTACGTGCTGAAACTCAAGGAGACAGACAGATGAATATGGTCGCGTTTTTTCAACCCGATCCGAAGCTCGACCTCGTGCTCGAACGGACGATCGAGGCGCCACGAGAACTGCTGTGGACGGCCTTGACGAAGCCCGAGCATGTCCGCCAATGGTTCACGCCGAAGCCGTGGATCATCACCGATTGCGAGATCGACCTGCGGCCCGGCGGTCTGTTCCGCACCCGCATGCAGTCGCCCGACGGCAAGGAGGTCAACGACAGGCGTTGCTGCTACCTCGAGATCGTCCAGAACGAGCGGCTGGTGTGGACCGATGCGCTGCTGCCCGGCTACCGGCCGTCAGGCGACCCATTCATCACAGCCGTCATATCGCTGCAATCGCAGGGCGAGGCGACGCGCTACACCGCGACCGCTATCCACCGCGACGAAGCCACGCGCAACAGCCACGAGGAGATGGGCTTTTACGACGGCTGGGGCACGGTGGCGGATCAGTTGGCGGGCTACGTCAAGACGATCTGAGGGGACCCTGGCTTGGCTCACATTGCGGCCACGGAATCGTCGTGGCCGTTCAACCGCCAGCGCCCGAGCTCTTCGTACCGGCCTTGCCGGATCAGACTGCGGATGAGCACAAAGTCACGTACGGTCCAGCTGATGGGTTCGATCGCCCGTTCTCGAACCCTTTGAACCCGCAATTTGTCACGAAGCAATGTAACATGAGGTTCAAAGGAGCTCCCCACAAAGGGCTTCAGCGGGCTGTCGGCGATCAGGGCGGTAAGATTGCGCCAGAACGCTTGCAGCGGCGGGACGCCGTCGCTGCCACGCAGCACCAACGCACCGCCGCCGAAAGCCGACAACCGATCGAACGACACCTCAAACGGTTTCGCCTGGACCATCGAGGCGACGTGGCGGGCGATTTTGACCAATTCCTCCGGCAGTCCATCATAGTCGCCGAGCCCAATAAGCGAGATGTGCAGGCGTTCCGCCGGAAACACTTGCCCTCGCAATCCCGATTCTCGCCGCCAGACGGCGGCCCGGCGTGCAAGCGGCACGGCGATCGTACTTTCAAGAAGAATGGCGAAGAACAGCCGGTCATTCCAGCGCCGATCCAGCTCCTGCCAGTTGAACACGGCTTGGCCGTTTTCGGTGATCCTGAATGCGGGCAGCTCATTCATGTTCATTGCTCCTCTCAAAGCCATTCCCGCCCAGCCAAGCAGAATAGAACAAAAAGGGAACAAATCAAACGAAAATGATACGAGCGCCGGTACTGGCAGCACCAACGCTCGCAACCACATTTCGGTCGGCCGTATGTTGATGGCTCAGGCGCTGTCGCCGATGATGCCCTTGATCTCGAGGAAATCGTGGATCGCCCGGTCGGCGTATTCGCGGCCGTTGCCTAGCTGGACAGCATAGGGCAGTTGGCGCCACGGCGCAGGCTGATATGCGCCACGTCGCCGACGCTGAATTGAAAACCCTCCGCCCGGCGCGGCGCGTCGATCACCACCTGTGTCCCCTGCCCCAGCTCCGCATGAAGGCGCAAGGTGCGGCCGTGGAAGACGATGCTGTTCACCCGCACCGGTACAGTGCCGGCCGCCGCTTCGGTCGTCGCCAAAAAATCCTCTGGACGCACGCCGATGGTGCGCACCGTGCCCTCGCCAGGCAGTTCGCCCGTCTCCGAAACCGCTTCCAGCGGCAGGGCGCCGGCGGCGAACCGCAAGCGCTCGCCGTCACGGCCGACGAAGCGCGACTGCAGAAGGTTCATCGTGCCGATGAAGCTGGCAACGAATTTGGTGGCGGGCCGGTCGTAGAGGGTCGCCGGCGGCGCAATCTGCTCGATGCGGCCTTTGTTCATGACGACGATGCGATCAGAGATCGACAGCGCCTCGGTCTGGTCGTGCGTGACCATGACGAAAGTGGTGCCGAGGCGCGACTGCAGTCGCTTCAATTCGACCTGCATCTGTTCGCGCAGATGCGCATCGAGCGCCGACAACGGCTCGTCGAGCAGCAGCACGCGCGGTTCGCAGACGATGGCGCGGGCAAGCGCGACGCGCTGGCGCTGGCCACCCGACAATTCGGACACGCGGGCGCCGAGCTTTTCAGCAAGGCCGACCATGTCGAGCGCTGCGCCGACGCGCTTTGCCTGTTCGGCACCGGAGAGCTTGCGCAGCGACAAGCCGAAGCCGACATTTTCGGCGACGTTCATGTGCGGGAACAGCGCGTAGTCCTGGAATACGGTATTGACCGGACGGTCGAAGGGCCTGAGCGCACTGATGTCGCGGCCTTCGAGCAGAACCTTGCCGCTCGACGGGCTTTCGAAGCCGGCGATGACCCGCAGGCTGGTGGTCTTGCCGCAGCCGGATGGTCCGAGCAGGGTCAGGAACTCGCCGCGCGAAATATCGAGATCGACGGCATCGAGCCCGACGATGCTGCCGGGGAATATCTTGGAGACCTTGTCCAGCCGGACGAGTGGATCAGGTGCCATCGCGAACCTCGGACGGCTTGGTCGTGTTGACCCACAGGATCTGGCAGCGCTCGCTGCCCGGATTGCGGAAAGCATGCAGCAAGGTGCTCTTGAAGGCGAAGCTGTCGCCGGCCTTCAGGCCGTATCTGGTCGAATCGACCACCAGCTCGACCTCGCCCGAAAGGACGAACCCGAATTCATGGCCGGCATGGGCGTAGGCTTCGGCGGTGCCGCCACCGGCCTCCACCGTCACCAGCATGCCGGTCAGCGCAGCAGCCGGCGGCGACAGCAGCGACTTGGCGATGCCTTCCGACTTGACCGGGATCTGACGCCGGCTGTTGGCGCGCACACAATAAAGATCGTTGCCGGCGTCGTTGCCGTCGGCGATCAGCGCGGACGGCTCGATGTCGAGGGCGGCGGCGAGCGGCCAGATCACTCGGACCCGCAATGACGACATGCCGCGCTCGATCTGGCTCAGCGCTCCGATCGAGACGCCGGCTTTGGCTGCAAGTTCGGCCAGCGAGAGACTACGCTCCAGCCTGAGCGCCCGCACGCGCCGGCCGACCCTGACGTCGGCGTCGTCCTTCGGCTTCTCAGCCGCTTCGTCCAGCATGTCCATCCATTCGTCCTTTTTGCCAACGCTTTCCCTTCCCCTTGCGGGAGAAGGAAGAAGCAGGCTCAGCCGCCCGCCTTGACCTTCTCGAACATCTTGGCGAGTTCATCATTCTGTTTCATCGGCCCGGTGAAGATGGTGGTCTTCAACATCACTTCCGGATCGGACGGCAGCTGCAATTTCTCCAGCTCCTCCTTCGGCACGGCAGCGAAAGCCGAGCTGGTCGAGCTGCCATAGCCATAGGCCTGGATCAGGTATTTGCCCGAGTCCGTTTCCAGCCGGCTGTTGATGAAGTCATAGGCGAGGTCGACGTTCTTGGCGTCCTTGAGCATGACGAAACCGCAAGCCCAGGTAAGCATGCCTTCCTTCGGCTTCATGAACTCGACAGGCACGCCTTGCTTCTTCAGCGACGTGGCCGAGGCATTCCAGGTCATGGCGGCGACCAGCTGGCCGCTGGCCAGCGCCTGTTCGACCGATGTCATGTCTGTGGTGTAGTTTGAGAGCAGCGGGCGCTGCTCGCGCAGTTTCTCCGCAACCTTGTCCATCTGTTCCGCCGTCATGTCGAATGGATTGACGCCGGCAAGAAGGGCCGCCACCACCGGAGTGTCGTGGACGGCATCGATGGTCGCCATGCGCCCGGCATATTGCTTGTCCCAGAGTAGGTTCCAGCTCGCTTCCGGGTTCTTCACCAGATCGGTGCGGTAGAGAATCGAGGTGTTGCCCCAGTCCCACGGCACCATCCAGACCTTGCCGTCGCCGGCCTGCAGGTCGGGCAGGTTCTTGAAGACCGGGAAGATCGAATCCCAGTTCTTGATGCGCTTGGTGTCGATCGGCTGCAGCAGGCCTTCCTTGTTCCAGCGCGCCACCTTGTCATAGCATGGGTGCGCGACATCGGGGCGGAAGCCGGCCTTGACCTTGGTGAAAGCGTCATCGTCGTCGCCGAACATCGAGGCTTCGACACCATCCGGGTGCGCGGCGAGGAAGCTCTTGTTGAAGTCGGGCAGCTCATAGCCCGACCAGGTGAAATATTGCAGCTTGTCGCCGGCAAAAGCGACAGTCGACGCAAGCGCCAGCGCGAAGGCGGCCAGTCCGGTTTTCGCTGTCTTTGTCGTTATCGATTTCAGGTCGAATGCCATTGCAGTTCTCCTCTTTCGGTTTCTTCTGGTTTTGACAGGCTGGCGGTCGCTGGCCGCTGAGCGGCGGCAAGCCCGCGATGGCGCAGGATTTCGGCGAGTGCGGCGGTGACGAAGGACACGGCCAAGATCGCCGTGCCCAGCGCCATGACGGTCGGCAGCGATTTCGGGAAGCGCAGCTGGCTCCAGATATAAAGCGGCAGCGTCGGCTCGGTACCGGCAAGGAAGAAGGCGACGATGAACTCGTCGAACGAGGTCAGGAAGGCCAGCATGAACGCCGAGATAATGGCGGGCAGGCTGAGTGGCAGCATCACCCGCCTGAAGGTCGTCCAGTCGGAGGCGCCGAGGTCGAGCGCTGCCTCACGGATGGTCTTCGGGATGGCGGCGAAGCGGCTGCGCATGACCACCACCGTCGCCGGCAGCGCCACCAATATGTGGCCGAGCACAATGGCAATGCGCGACGGCCCAAAGCCGGCGAGGTTGACGAGGATGAGCAGCGATATGCCGACGATGACGCCTGGGATCAGGATCGGCAGCCGCGCTATGGCACTGATGGTGGCGGCCAGCGGCGAGCGTCCGTAGAGGTCCATATAGGACACCGTGATGCCACAGAGCGTGGCGCCGGTGGCGGCAATGGCGCCGATGACGAGGCTGTTGGCGAGCGCACCGGACAGCGCCGAATTGCCTAACAGCGTGCCGTACCATTCAAGCGTAAAGCCTTGCAGGGGAAATGCCGCCTGGACGGAATTGTTGAAGGAAAACAGCGGGATCAGCAATATCGGCAAATACAGGAACACCAGATAGGCAAGGACATAGGCACCGAGCCAGCCGCCGCCCTGCCTTGCATCGATACGCGCTGTGTTCATGTGCGGCTGCGGTATCGGCGGTCGGCGAAGCGCACCACCAGCACCACGGCGAGAATGACAAGCATGACGGCGACGGCGAGTGCGGCGCCGAACGGCCAGTCATTGGCCTTGCCGAACTCGGCCTGGATCAGTGTGCCGATCATCGTGCTGGCAGGGCCGCCGACCAGCGCCGGGGTGACGTAGTCGCCGACGGTCGGCACAAAAACGACGAGGGCCGCAGCCAGCACGCCGGGCATCGAATTGGGCAGCACGACGCGGCGGAAGCTGGTGAACGGTTTTGCGCCGAGATCGGAAGCGGCTTCGAGCAGCGATTTCGGGATCGTGTCCAGCGCCACGTAGATGGGCAGGATAGCGAATGGCGCATAAGCGTGGGCGAGCGTGACGACGACTGCTGCCGGCGTATTCAAGAACGCCAATGTCGGCTCCGACCAGATGCCGCTTTCAATCAGCGCCGAGTTCAGCACGCCATTATAGGCAAGCACGATCTTCCAGGCGAAGACGCGCAGGAGATAGCTGGTCCAGAACGGCAGGGTCAGCAGGAACAGCAGCAGCCCACGCCGCCGCCCGGCATGGAAAGCCAGATAATAGGCGACGGGATAGGCGGTGACGACGGTTGCGAGCGTGACCAGGCCGGCGATGCCCAGCGAGCGCAGCGTCACCGTCCAGTACAGTGGATCGGTGGCCACAGTGACGAAATTCGCAAGGGTAAAACCAGCCCCCAGCAGCGAGCCGTCATTGCCGCGGAAGGCAAGGAAGAACACCAAGCCAAGGGCGAAAAGGATCAGCAGAAAGGTGACCAGCCCGCCGGGCAGCAGCATAGCGAAACGGAAGCCTGGCGAAGACCGGGTTTCCGGCAGCGGCTGCGTTGCGGCAATGGTCGACATTGACTGTCCGTCGAAATTTGAAATCGACTAAGCTTTTTTCATATTGGTGAAACTGTCAAGCTGTTTCACGCTTGGGAATGAAAGTCAGCGTTCGAACGCGTCCAGCATCCGGTACCAGGCGATGGTCGCGGCAACGCCGACCTGCCGAAACGCGTGAAAAGGGATCGGCCGGATCGGCGATATCGGGAACGGCAATTGCCTGGTGTCGCCGCTCGACAGATAGGAGGCGATGCGCTCGCCAAGCGCGGTCATCAGGCCGATGCCGCGGCCCTGGCAGCCGACGACCGCCAGCAGACCCTTCTCTGGCTCGTGGATATGCGGGAGATGGTCCGGCGTCATTGCCACCCGGCCGAACCACCGCTTTTCAATGGCAATGTCTGACAGCGCCGGATAAAGCCGCAGCAGCGCGCGTTCAAGATGCGCCCAGTCGGCCGGGCCGTTCGGCAAAGCCATGCGGCCGCGCCCGCCGAGCACCAGCCGGCCGTCGGCACTCTTGCGGTAATAGACGAGGATGCGGCGCGAATCCGAAACCGCCTGCCCTTGCGGCAGGATCGCCGCAGCGAGATTGGACGATAGCGGCGCTGTCGCGATCTGGAAGGAATGCAGCGGAACGATCGTCTCGGCGAGGCCGGGGAGCAGGCCGCCGGTATAGGCGTTGGTCGCCAGAACGACCACCTTGGCCTTCAGTTCGGCGCCGCTTTCCGCCGAAACGTGCCAAATGCCAGCATCCTTGCTGATCTGCATCACGTTCTGGCGTTCGGCGATCTTCACGCCCGCCGCGGCAGCGACGCGCGCCAGTTCCGACGTGTAGGCGAGCGGATCGATGACACCGGCGCGGCGATCGAGCCAGCCGCCGAGATAGCCTTGCGCGCCGGTCATCGTCGCAATCTCCGTCGCGCTCAGCAGCCGGACATCGGCGCCGCGGGCGCGCCACTGCCGATCCCGGTTTGCCGCCGCTTTTAGCGCGGTCCCGGTATGCGCCGCCTGGATCCAGCCATTACGGACGAACGGCACCGCCAGTCCTTCGTCGCGGATCAATTCGAAGACGGTGTCAGCGGTCGAGGCGGCAAAGTTGACGAGCGCTTCGCCGCGCTCCAGACCAAAATGCTCCAGCAGCCAGTCCGGATCGTATTTCAGGCCGGGAATGACCTGACCGCCGTTCAGGCCGGATGCGCCATTGCCGATTTCGCCGGCGTCCAGCACCTGGACGGCAAGACCGAGCCGGGCGGCGTGCAAGGCCGTCGACAGCCCCATGATGCCGCCGCCGACGATGACGACATCGACGCGTCGGCCGGCTGGAAAAAGCGACTGGAACGCGGTTGCTGTCCGCGGCTTTTGCCAGATTGGATCGGAAAACCGTAAGCGCAAGCGTCACCTGGAGATTTCAGTAAGTGAAAACCCTAGCGACGGTTTCATTATTTTGAAAGAGCGTTTTCCATGGCCATTGGCGCACGTCAGGCTCGATCAAGGTCCAGCGATGCGAAGACCGCTGGAAAGAATTGACAAAGCTCACCCTGGAAGCGGGATAGACGTTTGGCGGGAATTTGTTGAAAGTGCCGCGGCCAAAGGACAAGACAACAGGAAACGCAAGTCATGACGAACGCCACACATTTGCCCGCCGAGGGCCTCTTCGTAGGCCGCGCCCGGACGAGCGATGCTTCCCATCCGCTGGTGGTCACGGTGCGCGACGGCACGGTCTTCGACATCACGTCAAATGTGGCACCGACCGTACGCGACATTTGCGAATTGCCGGATCCGGCAGGACACGTCCGCTCGGCCAAGGGGCGGCCGATCGGCCCGCTCGAAGCCATTGCCGCCAACAGTTTCGAGACAGCGCGCGATCCGGGAACGCCGTACCTGCTGTCCCCCGTCGACCTGCAGGCGATCAAGGCGTCTGGCGTTACCTTTGTCGTCAGCCTGCTCGAGCGCGTCATCGAGGAACAGGCGCGCGGCTCGGCGGAGAAGGCCGACGCCATTCGAGCCGACATCGCCGGGCTGATCGGCCACGATCTGTCGAAGCTCAAACCCGGCTCGCCGGAAGCGATGGAGATCAAGGCCAAGCTGATCGCGCGCGGCGCCTGGTCGCAATATCTGGAAGTCGGCATCGGGCCCGATGCCGAGATCTTCACCAAATGCCAGCCGATGGCCTCGGTCGGCTTCGGCGCCGATGTCGGCCTGCATCCGGTTTCGACATGGAACAATCCGGAGCCGGAGATCGCCATGATTGCCGCCAGCAGCGGCAGGATTGTCGGGGCGACGATCGGCAACGACGTCAATCTGCGCGACGTCGAGGGACGCTCGGCGCTCCTGCTCGGCAAAGCCAAGGACAACAACGCTTCGGCAGCACTTGGCCCCTTTATCCGGCTGTTCGACGAGACATTTTCCATCGGCGACGTGAAGAAGGCGGTCGTACGGCTGAAGGTCGAGGGCGAGGACGGGTTCTCGCTGGAGGGCGCCAGTTCGATGGCCGAGATCAGCCGTTCGCCGGAAGAGCTGGTCGCCGCCGCGATGGGGCCGCACCACCAATACCCGGACGGGCTCGCGCTCTATCTCGGCACGATGTTCGTGCCGTCGAAGGATCGCGGCGAAAAAGGCAAGGGTTTTACCCACAAGGTCGGCGACATCGTCACCATCTCGTCGGAGAAGTTCGGCGCCTTGGTCAACCGCGTGCGGCTGTCACCCGACTGCCCGCACTGGACCTATGGCGCCAGCCATCTGATGCGCGACCTCGCCAGAGCCGACCTGATCTGAATAGAGACGATCCAATTTGGCAGTAACCAGGCCGTGAACCGCCTCTATTTCGGGACGGGCAAGCAGGAGCCGCCGAGGATCAGATGGGTCGGAAAGGCGATGCGTTGCGCCGGCCGCTCGCTCTGGCCGCCGAGCCGCTCCAGCAGAAGCTGTGCCGCGGTGCGGCCGATCTCCTCGACGGCCCGGTCGATGAGCGTGATCGGGCCGGGATAAAGCAGCGCGACGTCCGACCTGTCGCAGCCAATCAGCGAGATATCGCCCGGGACCGAAACGCCTTGCTGCTGGATGGCGCGCAGCACGCCGACCAGAATGCGGTTGCCGGCGGCGATGATGGCGGTTGGACGCTCCTTCATCTGCAACAGGGCGGTGGCCTCGCGGAAACCGAAGTCCACCGAGAGGCTTTGCGAGCGGATCAGGTCCTGCGGCACCGGCAGGCCGCTGCGCTGGAACGCCTCGACGAAGCGCGCACCCGTTCACGGCCCGGCCTGATGTCGCTGCCGGCCGTGATGATGGCAATGCGACGGTGCCCGAGTTCGATCAGATAGCTTGTCGCCTGCCGTAACCCGGTGGCGTGCTCGGTCAGAACCGCGTCGATCTCGAGCGGAACGTCGCGATCGAGCAGTACTGATGGAATCCGCAACTCCTTCAAGCGCTTGATGGTGCGCGCATCCTGTTCGTTGTTGATGGTCATGATCATGCCGTCGGCCCGCCCATGCTGCAGCATGTCGATCGCCGCCGCCTCCTCGGTGGCGCGGCCGTTGGTGCTCATCAGGTAAAGCGAATAGCCGCGCTGGCGCATTTCCGCGTCCACCGCCTTGAAGCAACTGACATGCCAGGGATTGGCAATGTCGTCGATGACGAAACCAACCGTCTTGGTGTTTCGACGGCGCATGTTCTGGGCGCGCGAATCGGGCTGGAAGCCGAGCGACTGGATTGCCGCGCGTACCTTCCCCAACGTCTCCGGCCTGACAGTCTCAGGCGCGTTCAAGCTCCGCGAAACGGTTCCGACGGACACGCCGGAAACGCGCGCCACGTCGCGTATTGTCGCCGCCAGAATCCGGGTTTTCCATGTCGCGAAACTGAAAATCGAACGCGACATGATGAATGCTGGCGACTTCCGCGTCTCGCCGCTGGAAGTCGAGGCAGCGCTTGCGCCCTGCCCCGGCGTCGCCGAGATCGCCGTTGCCGAACACCGGGTGCGCGACGATGTCTCGGTCATCGCGGCCTATGTCGTGCGCAAGGCAGGCGTCAGCGTCAGCGCCGAAGATATCGTCGCCCTGGCGGGGCAAAGGCTCGCCGCCTACAAACGGCCGAAACAGGTGTTCTTCGTGCCGAGCCTGCCGCGCAGCGCCAACGGCAAATTGCTGCGCCGAAATCTCGCGCCGGACTGAAGTGGTTCAGGTCTTCTGCGTCGGCTTCTTTGCGGCTCCCCGACCCCCAGCGAAGCGGGCGAGCACCGCCTCGGTATCGGCGTCGAACGGACGGCCCTGATGACGCAGGCGGCCGGGTGTCTTCGACATGCCGGCAACGACATTCTGCATCACCACGCCGTCCACTTCGGCGATCATACCGCGGGCGCGGAAATGCTCGTCGTCAAAGATGTCCCTCATGTCGAGGACCTTGGCGATTGCCGCATCGACGCGGCGGAACTCGCGCAGCACCTCCTCGGATGGCCGGCCGGCGACCCAGGCGGCGACATAGGCCTCCAATGCCTCGCGGTTCTGGCTGCGGGCCTGGAAGCCGGCAAAGCGGGGATCGTCACCGTGACCGATCAAGGCCAGGACGCGGCGGGCGACGGAATCGGACGAGCTCGAAATCGCCACCCACACGCCATCGGCGCAACGATAGGTGCCGCGCGGGACGGTGTAGGGGATGCCGGAGCCGAGCCGCGGCTGCAGATAGCCGAGATGGGCATAGGCGGACGGTAACGGCCCCATGATCTGGAACATCGAGTTGAGCAGATTGACGTCGACTGTCTGGCCTTCGCCTGTCCGCTCGGCATGACGCAGCGCCGCCAGCGCCGCAAAGGCGCCGACAAGGGCGGTGACTTCGTCGGTCATGGCGATCGGCGGCAGCAGCGGCGGGCCCCCGGCCTCGCCGAGGAGCCCGGAAAACCCACTCATCGCCTCGGCAATCGTGGCGAAGCCCGGATGCATGGCATAGGGACCATCCTGGCCGAAACCGGTGATGCGCAGGATCACCAGCCTGGGATTGCGGCGCAGCAGTTCGTCCGGCGCAAAACCCAGCGCCTCGAGCTTGCCCGGCCGCATGTTCTCGATCAGTACGTTGGCGTCGAGCAGCAGCGACCAGAGATTTTCCTTGCCGGTATCGGTCTTGAGGTCGAGCGCAATGACCTGCTTGTTTCGGTTGACCAGTTTCCAGAAATAGGAATCCGTTTCCCCCGGACCGGTCCACCCCATGCGGCGGGTCGGATCGCCACCCGGCCCCTCGACCTTGATGACCTCCGCGCCGAAATCAGCAAGATAACGGCCGGCACCCGGCCCGGCTACGACGGTGGCCAGCTCGATGACGCGGACGCCGTCGAGCGGCCCCGACGCTTCGGCCTTCGGCACGGTCTTGGTCGCTGGCGGAGCCGGCTTGTCCATCACGCGTCCTTCCCGGGGCGCAGCGGCAGCAGGACCGAGCGCGTGAATGTGCAGACTTTGAGCCGGTCCTGGTTGAACCCATCCGTGCGAACGGTCAAAACCCCCTCGCCCTGCCTGGAGGCGGATGGACGCTGCGCCAGTATTTCGGTCTCGCCATAGAGCGTATCGCCATGGAACAACGGAGCGAGATGGCGCAGCTCGCTAAGGCCGAGATTGGCGACCGCGCGTCCGGAAATGTCGGGTACGCTCATGCCGAGAAGCAGCGAGTAGACATAGGTGCCGACGACGACATTGCGGCCTTGCGCCATTTCGGTCTCGGCGAAATGGCGGTCGATGTGGAGCGGGCTGGCCGCCATGGTCAGCAGGCAAAAGAGGTGGTCATCGGCCTCGGTAACGGTCTTGCCCGGCCAGTGCTTGAACACGTCGCCGATCTCGTAGTCGTCGAGATACGAGCCAAACCTTTCGTCGCGGGCCGAATGAACCCTCGGCATGTCAGACCTCGAGCACCAGGGTCGGGGCGCCGGTCCTCACGTCATCGCCGACAGCGATCAATATCTCGATGACGGTTCCGGCGAAGGGTGCGGGAACCTCGACCTGGGTTTTGTCGGTCTCCACCGTGAACAGGGTTTGCCCCTCGGTGATCTTGGCACCGATGCTGGCCTGGATTTCGCTGATGACGACTTCATCGACGGCATCGCCGACCTTGGGCATCTTGAGTGTGGAACGCATCGTCAGTTCTCCGTCCGCAAGGCGAGGGTTGAAGGAAGTCCGCCGGCTGGCAGCCAGGCTTCGCGGCGGATGGGCGCTTGAAAACACCCACTTCTTCGTTGCCAGACGACAAGACCCCCGCCAAGATCGAGCGCAAAGACTTCGGTGAAATTCGAGGCGGCACGCGTTCTCATCACAGCGCCTTGCCCGTGGTGCCGTCGAAGAGATGCGCGCGGCTACCATCGATGACGAGTTCCAGCATCGTGTCGCGGCGCGGCACCTTGTCGGCGCTGACGCGAAGCACGATCAGGCGGGCATCCCGCCGCACCAGCTCGGCCGGATCGGCGGGAGTGCCGATCGAATAATCATCAGCGGTGCGGATGACGACCTGGGGATTGGCTGGAGCCACCGCGATGAAGGATTCAGGTTCGAGCTGTTCGACCAGCTCGACACGGGCGGCCAGACGGCTTGCTGCCCCCCCGCTGGCCGAAGCTTCGCCTGCAGGCCGCCATGACAGGTGCTCCGGCCGGAGGCCGACCAGCAATGTTCTGCCGGCCGGAAGGTCGTGGGCATCCGACTTCGGTGTCACAACCAGCCGACCGTCGCCGATGGACACGACCATCTTGCCGCGCCCGGCATCGACTACAGTTGCCTCAAGGAAATTCATCGCCGGGCTGCCGATGAAACCGGCAACGAAAATGTTGGACGGCGCGTGATAGAGCGCGTGCGGCGTGTCGTACTGCTGCAGCGCGCCGCGCGAAAAGACGGCGACGCGGCTGCCGAGCGTCATCGCTTCGACCTGGTCGTGGGTGACATGGATTGTGGTGACGCCGAGCCGCACATGCAGGCGGCTGAGCTCGGCGCGTAGCTGGACGCGCAATTTCGCGTCAAGATTGGAGAGCGGCTCGTCGAGCAAAAAGGCCTCCGGATCGCGCACAATGGCGCGGCCCATGGCGACACGCTGCCGCTGGCCGCCGGAGAGCTCGCGCGGCTTACGGTCAAGCAGATCGGCGAGGTCGAGAATTCGCGCCGCTTCGCTGACGCGGCGGTCGATCTCGGCCTTGGCAAATTTACGCAACTGCAGCGCGAAGGCGATGTTCTCGTGCACCGTCATTTGCGGGTAGAGCGCATAGTTCTGGAAGACCATGGCAATGTCGCGATCGCGCGGCGACACCTCGTTCATCACCTTGCCATTGATGCTGATCTTGCCGGTGGTGATGGATTCCAGCCCAGCGATCATGCGCAATAATGTCGACTTGCCGCAGCCGGACGGGCCGACGAAGACGACGAACTCGCCGTCCTCGACCTCAAGGTCGACGCTATGGACCGCCGAAACGGCGCCATAGAGCTTGCCGACCTTCTGCAGGCTGATCGATCCCATCAACACCCTTCCCTGCGCAACGGCCTGCAAGCAGCCAGGCGCGGGCGATGCAGGAGCGCATTTCGCACCGTTGGCGACTGCCGACAAAAGCGGTCCCGCACCAGAAATTGTGGCGCGAGACTAGGCAATTCGAGAATCTATGTCAATCGTTTGACCAGACCAGATCAATCGGTTGACCAAACCGCCTCGCGGGGCTATGGTTGCTCCGCTTTCCCGGGTCGGCCGGGGTCCTTGGGAGGGGATGGAATGCCTGGTCCTTCAACTATCGTCGATATCAGCGTCGCCGCCATACAGGGCCAATTGCCGGCGCCGGTGATCTTTGGCGACTGGGTGATGAAGCAAAGGGAATTCGTGGTCGTGCGGCTGCGCACGCAGTCCGGCCATGAGGGCTGGTCGTTCACGCTGACGCGGGATGGCGCCTGCGCCGAGCAGATCCGCAAGAGCATCGCCCCAGTTTATATCGGTACCGACGTTGGCGACCGCGTGAAGACCTTCAAGACAGCCAAGGGGCGCAGCTACGGTTCGCACAGCGCCGGTGTCGGCTTGCGCGCGCTGTCGCAGGTCGACCTCGCCGCATGGGACGCGGCAGCAAAGATAGCCGACAAGTCGATCGCCGAGTTCCTCGGCGGAACAACCGCGCCAATGCCGGCAACCGCGATCGTCGGCTACCCGCCGGCGCTGATGAACCCGCAGCAGATCGGCGAGCAGGTGAAAGGGCTCTATGCCGCGGGCTGGCGCCGGTTCAAGGCGCCAATGGGCGTCACGCTGGATGAATCCGAAGCGCGGCTGCGCGCCGCGCGCAGGAACGCGCCGGACGCCTGGCTCGGCACCGATCTGGTCTGGATGTTCTCGGACGTCGACGCGGCTGCCGCCTATGCCAACCGCCTCGCCGATCTCAATATGGGCTGCATCGAAGACATCTTCCCGCCGGGAAACGCCAGGAAGCTCGCCGAGCTGCGCAAACGCGTGCCAATGCCGATCTGGCAAGGCGACGAACAGGGCGGCTCTTACTATCCCGAAGCGCTGATCATGGCCGGCTCCGTCGACCGCGTGCGCGTCGACCTGACCTGCATGGGTGGGATTACCGGCGGCCGCGCCATTATCGACGAGTGCCTTGCCGCGGGCGTCGATTTCGGTCCGCACATGTTCGCGCATGTGCACAGCCAGGTGTTCAGCGCCTGGGGCTTTTCCGACAAGCCGGTCGAATGGGGCGTGCCGTGGAGCGGCGTCGACCCCTATGCGGACAGCCTGGTGCAACCGGAAATCATCAAGGGCGGGCTGATGAAGCCGCTTCCTGCCAAACCCGGCTTCGGCGACATGCTCAACCGGGAATGGGCGCTGAGCCAGCCGCACCAGGATCCCGACCACATTCTCAACTGACCAAAGCCGCCGCGGAGCGGCCTAGACACGGGCATAGCGATGACCGACGACCAGACCGTTCCCGCCAATTATGCAGCGGGCCTCTTCGACCTCTCCGGCCGCGTCGCCGTCGTGACCGGCGGCGGCAGCGGGCTGGGTGCCGCGATCGCGATCGGCTACGCGCAATTGGGCGTCACCGTCATCGTTGCCGACATCAACATGGCCGGCGCCGAAGCGACGCGCGCAACGATCGCCGAACAGGGTGGCAAAGCCGAGGTCGCCAGCCTCGATGTCACCAAGCGCGACCAGTGCTTCGCCTTGGCCGAGGCGGTCAAGCGCGGTCACGGGCATGTCGACATACTGGTCAACAGCGCCGGCTCGGCCTTCCGCAGCCCGGCCGAGGAGTTCCCCGAGGACAAATTCAACTTCATCCTCGACCTCAACCTGAAGGGCACGTATTTCTGCTGCCAGGCCTTTGGCGGAGTGATGCTCGGCCAGAACAAGGGCTCGATCATCAACATCGCCTCGATCGGCTCGTTCAAAGCCTATCCCTGGGCGAGCGCCTATCTCGCGTCGAAGGGCGGCGTCCTGCAGGTCACCCGCGCACTGGCGCTCGAGTGGCGCGACCGCGGCGTCAGGGTCAACGGCATCGGGCCGACACTGATGGAATCGCCGCTGACCAGGGCGGCGGGAGCGACAAGCTCGATCACCGCCGATTTCATCAAGGCGCGTATGCCGCGGCCGCGACTCGGCTTGCCGCGCGAACTGATCGGCACGGCGGTGTTCCTCGCCAGCGACGCCTCGGAACTGGTCACCGGCCATGTCGTCATGTGCGACGACGGCTATCTGAACGCCTGACCAAAGGAGCGCAGACGGAATGGCCAGGATCACGAAAGCCCATCACACCGGCTTCACCGTGCGCTCGCTCGACCGCTCGATCGCGTTCTATCGCGACGTGCTCGGATTCGAGCTGGCGTTCCAATGGAACCCGCGTGCGCCCTATATCGGCGAATTGGTCGGCTATCCAGAAGTCGACCTGCACAGCGCCATCCTGCGCCTGCCCGGTACCGACGTCTGCCTCGAGCTTCTGGAATACCGCAATGTCGAGCAGATTCCCGTCGACATGCATAACGGCAATGTCGGCAATGGCCACATCGCCTTCAACGTCGATGACCTCATGTCGTTCTACGAAAAACTGACGGCGATGGGCGTCAAATCCGTGTCGCCGCCGGTGACACCGACGATCGGGCCGAACAAGGGCGGCAAGGCGGTTTACCTGATCGACCCGGACGGCTTCCGCGTCGAGCTCATCGAAAGTGCCCAAGCCTTCGGCAGCTACAAACCGGAATGACGCCAGTGCCGATAAAAACGTTTCCAAATCTTTTCCGCTGCGATGATTTCGCCGACGCTATCGACGATCCGAGCAGTGCATTGGGAGGTCTGAACCTTGGCTAAAATCTGGATACGGCAAGCGGTTCTGCGGGCGCTTGACGATGCAATGACGGATGACCCCAGCGTCATCGTCATGGGTGAAGACATCGCCGCCGCCGGCGGTCCGTTCAAGGTGACCGAGGGGCTGCTTGCCACGCACGGCCCCGAACGGGTGATCGACACACCGATTTCGGAAATGGCGTTCATGGGTGCCGCGGTCGGTGCTGCCGTCTGCGGCCTGAAGCCGGTGGTCGAGATGATGTTCATCGAATTCATCGGCGTCGCGCTCGACCAGTTGACGACGCAGGCGGCAACGATGCGCTATCTGTCGCGCGGCCCGGGGCCCCCCCCCCGCCTGCTGGGCGCGGGCCCCCGCGCCCGGCCCGGGGTTTGGGGGCCCCCATTGGAAAATCGCGCCCCCAGGGTGCCCCGGCCCCCCC
>NZ_JAMYOU010000056.1:0-17184 GCF_040319995.1 Mesorhizobium sp. M0815
TCCGCCGTACAAGTGCCTCGACCGCCGATCGGATCGGCGGGCTGCAGCTTATGTCAAAGGCCATTGTCAGCAATCATGAGAGTGGAGGCATCGCCCACATTGCAAGCGAACGCTTCGTCACTGAAAGGTTTATGCCGCTTGCGCGAGGTGCATCAGGTACGGTTCTGAACAATTTGCATACCGTGCTAAAATCCGCGGGCGACCGCGATGGGCGTCGTTACCTGCTTCTGGACGCACCATGTTCTCGTAAACTGTCCGGCGCAGAGATGCGTGGCCGCCGTCTTCGCAGGCTCAGGTTCCGTCAGGCATCCGGCGCGGCTGCCTGGCAAGCGACAACACGCCCAACGCCGCCTCAATGCTTCTTGAAATACTGCACCTCACGTTCGTGCTTCTCCGCAGCCTCGCGGCTGTCAAACGTCCCGAGATTGCGGCGCTTGCCGGTCTTTTCGTCCTTCTTGCGCGAATAGAGGCGGTATTTTCCGTCTTTGAGTTTTCTGATCATCTGTCACTCCCCGAGCCGCTGCTTCCCCTTGAGGTTGCGCGCGGCTTGTTCGATCGCCGCCCGGTCGTTGCCCAGCCTGTCGATCAGCTCCTGTGCCTGTTCGCCCGATATGCCGGTGCGCACCGCCAGGGCCTCCACCGTCAAGACGTCGGAACTCGCGAACTCGCGGGTTTCCGGCAGGGCATCGCCTGCCGTCAGCGGCAGGGCTGCCTCCCTGTCGATCTCGGCCTCAGCCCGGTGCCAGTGCCGCTCGGGATCGCCATGGATCCCGCCTTCGCGTTCCCAGATCTGGTATGCGCGCTCACGAATCTTGTCGTCCCGTTCGTCGCCCATCTTAATTCCTCCTTTGCCTGTCGGATGAACGCCGCGCCGATCCGAACGATCCAAAAAAATTTGCGTGATCGTTGGTTAGCCGCTCGAGGGTGGGATCGCACAAGACACCATGCCCTTCGGTCCGCTAGCCCGCCATCCGGCGCGCCAGCCTACTCGCACTGCCGACGTGGCCCGCCGGAATACGGTTGATAGCTGTTGTCCTCCGGCCGGTACGAGCGGTAGCGGCTGAAGCAGTATTGGACGTGGTCGGATGAGAACTCGGCGCCGCCGGGTTCATCCGGTGGCGGGTAGCCCTCCACTGACGACGTATCGCTCGCCTCGACGTAGCTGCCGTCATCGGCGGCGTCGAGATAGGGCGATATGCAGGGGCGCTGTTGGCCGCTGTAGGATGTGTAGCGGTTGTCGCCTGGCCTGTAGGAGCGGTAGCGGCTGGCGCACCATTCGACATGGGCGGCGGGCAGCGTCTGCTGCTCTTCCACCGCCGGCTTGATGGAGCCGGTGGTGTCGGGTGTCGAAGCTGCGGCGGTGTCGGCGGGTTTCGAGCTGCGATCAACTTCCGAGGTGCGAACGGGAACCGGGCGGGCCGGGAGGCGCTCGAGGCGCTGCGAGGCCGGGTTTACCGGGCGCGGATCCTTGGCCCACAGTTCGGCGACGCTGGAGACCGGGGCGGGCGGCCGCACCGGCTTGGCTATCAATAGCCAGGTGGCGAATGCGAGGCCGCTGGCGAATACGGCGAGCGTCAGGACGAAGCCGCCAAAGATTGCGAACAAAGCTTTCATGCCGCGCTCCTTCGCCTCCCGGTTAAGGAAATGCGGGGGCGGGGAATCCGGTTCCAGGAAAGAGCGCGGGGGGAGAGGATTTCAAAAAAGGAAGACCCCTCTCCGTCTCGGCATCGCCGAGCCACCTCTCCCCGCTTTGCGGGGCGAGGAACCCAAGATCGCGTAGGGGGCCTTTCAGTGCAGGCCGAATTCGCGCAGCAGTTCTTCGCGGTAGCGTACGAAGCGGCTTTCGCTGCGCTCGCGCGGGCGGGGCAGGTCGATGTCGATCAGCCGCGCCGCGCCGCCTTTCTCCTTGGGCAGGATCAGCACCCTGTCGGCCAGGTAGATCGCTTCCTCGAGGTCGTGCGTCACCATCACCATGGTGACGTTCTCCTCGCTCCAAATGCGCGCCAGTTCCTCCTGCATGCCGATCTTGGTCATCGCGTCAAGCGCGCCCAGCGGCTCGTCGAGCAGCAGGATTTCGGGCTGCACGGTCAAGGCGCGGGCGATGCCGACGCGCTGCGCCATGCCGCCCGACAGCTGCCTCGGGAAAGCATCGCCGAATTCGGCGAGGCCGACGAGCGCGATATAGAAGCGCGCCCGTTCCTCGGCCTCGGCCTTCGGCACGCCGCGCACTTCGAGGCCGAAGGCGACATTGCCGAGCACGGTCAGCCAGGGCAGCAGGCGCGGTTCCTGGAAGATCACCGCGCGCTCGGCGCCGACGCCGTGCACCGGCTTGCCGTTGATGGCGACGCCGCCGCTGTCGGCGGCCTCCAGCCCGGCAAGAATGCGCAGCAGCGTGGTCTTGCCAGATCCGCTGGCGCCGACGATGACCAGGCATTCGCCCGAGCGGATGTCGAGGTTGAGGGTCCTCAGCACGGCAAGCGAGCGCCCGCCGATGCTGAACGATTTGGACAGGTCGCGTATGCTGACCTCACCGCCGCTTGTGCTGCTCATCGCGCTCGTCTCCCAGCTGCCGGTTGGCCTTGTCAGTTGGTCTTGGTTTCGCCGGGCCGGTAGAGGATGTCTGTTGCCTTCAGCTTACCCTTTGGCAGGCGACCGTCGCGCTCGAGCACGCTGACCCAGAAGTCGATGTCGCGGTCCGTCGCCTTGGCCCCCTGGCGCAGCCCGAAGCCGGTCCAGTAGCGCGCCAGCTCGCCGTTTTCGCCGCGCTTGTCGAGGATTGTCGCGAGCACCTTGCGCGCTTCGTCGGGGTTCTGCAGCGACCAGTCGGAGGCGCGCGCCGATTGCTCGACGAAATTGCGGGCGGCGTCGGGATGCGCGGCGATGAAGTCGCGCCTGAGCACGACGAAGCCGCCGGCCAGTTCGCCCAGCACGTCGGTGTCGTTGAACACGCCACGCACGCCGCCATTGTCGACCAGCGCGCCGGCAAAGGTCGCCTGCCAGTAGCCGAGCGCCGCGATGTCGACCTGGCGGGAGCGCAAGGTCTGTTCGAGTTGCGGTCCGGGCACGACGACGAGATTGGCGGCGTCCGGCGACAGGCCGACGCTGTGCAGCGCCTCGCGCACGGTGTAGTCGAGATGGGCGCCGAGCGTGTTGACGGCGATTGTCTTGCCGGCAATGTCGGCGATCGATTTGATCGGGCTGTCGTCGAGCACGTAGAAGACGCTTCGCACCTTGCCGTTGATGCCGTTGCTCGGATAGGCGGCGACGAAGTCGTTGCCGCCGGAGATCGAATTGATCACGGCGGCGGTTGCGGCCGAGCCGATATCGACGCTCCCGGAGGCCAGCGCAAACAGCGATTCCGGGCCGCCGCCGGAATAGCCGACATTCTCGACCTCGATACCGAGGCCTTTGAAATAGCCGAGCTCGCCGGCAAGCTCATGCGGAGAGATGCTGCCGCGGCTGGCGAGGGAGCGGAACTTGACGGGTGCCGCTTCGGCAAAGGCGAGGCGCGGCAGGCCGGCGGCGAGAAGGCCGGCGGCAAAGGGCGCGCCGGCAAGCAGGGAACGGCGAGTGATTTTCATGGTCCGGTCTTCCTTGGTTCTGGCCTGGCTTGGCCTGGTTGGGAGATGGCGAAGGGGTGGTCAGTCGACGGCATTGCTCCAGCGGCAGAGCCGCCGCTGCAGGCTGACCAGCGCCTGGTTGGCGATCAGGCCGAGGCCGGCGAGGATGACGATTGCCGCAAACATCAGCGGGATCTGGAAATTGTACTGCGCGTTCATCACCTGGAAGCCGATGCCCTTATTGGCGCCGATCATTTCGGAGGCGATCAACAGCAGCAGCGCCGTGGTGGCGCTGAGCCTCAGCCCAACGAAGATCGAGGGCACGGCACCGGGCAGCACGACGCGGCGGAAGACGGTGAGCTGCCTGGCGCCATAGACGCGGGCCATCTCCAGCAGTTTCGGATCGACCTGCTTGACGCCGCCGATGGTGTTGAGCAGCAGCGGGAACAGCGTCGCCCAGAAGATGACGAACACCTTGGAGGCTTCGCCGAGCCCAAGCAGCAGGATGAATACGGGATAGAGCGCCAGCGCCGAGGTCTGGCGGAAGACCTGCAGGATGGGATCGAGCGCGGTCTCGACCGCGCGCACCTGGCCCATGAACAGGCCAAGCGGGATGGCGACCAGCACGGCGGCCGCGAAGGCGAGACCAGCGCGCTGCAGGCTGATGGCGATGTCACCGAGCAGAGTGCCGCCGGCCAACCCCTTCCAAAGTGCCGCGACAATCATGTCGATCGGCGGCAGCACGGCCGTGTTGACCCACCCGGCGCTGCTCGACACTTGCCAGATTGCGAGGAAAGCGATGAGGGCGCCGTAGCGCGACAGGAAGCGGATGCCTGCCCGGCCGCCGAGGCGCAGGAAGTCCGTGCCCAGGCTTGTCGTGCCGTCACGCGTGCCGAGGCTGGCGGCCTGTTCGATGTGCTGCAAGGTCATCGTCTTGCCTCTCGCTTCGAGGGTAGTGGGCTTCTCGGGATTATTCGGCGGCCAGCACGGCCGAGCGGGCGGCGGTCCACGGGTTTTCAGGCCGCCTGAGGCCGAGGTTCTCGCGCAGCGTCCTGCCTTCATAGGCGGTGCGGAACAGGCCGCGGCGCTGCAGTTCGGGGATCACCAGCTCGACGAAGTCGTCGAGCCCGCCGGGCAGCCAGGGCGGCAGGATGTTGAAGCCGTCGGCGGCTTCGTTGCCGAACCATTCCTCCAACTGGTCGGCGACCTGCACTGCGCTGCCGATGACGGTGTAATGGCCGCGGGCCGTCGCCACCCATTGGTAGAGCTGGCGGATGGTGAAGTTGTGCTCGTCGGCAATCTGGCGGATCAGCGCCTGGCGGCTCTTCATGCCTTCGGTTTCCTTGCTCGGCGGCAGCGGGCCGTCGAGCGGATAGCCCCTGATGTCGAGCGTCTGGCCTGCCAGCCCGTTGAGCAGGGCGACGCCGTCTTCGGGCAGGATGAGATCGTTCAGCTGCTGGTATTTGGCGCGCGCTTCTTCTTCGGTACGGCCGACGAAGGGTGCTACGCCGGGCATGATCAGCACCTGCTCGGGATCGCGGCCGACGGCCGCCACGCGGGCCTTGATGTCGCGGTAGAATTCCTGCGCCGACGCCAGGTTCTGATGGGCGGTGAAGATGACTTCCGCCGAGTGGGCGGCGAGCTTGCGGCCGTCCTCCGATTGCCCCGCCTGCACCACCACCGGGTGCCCCTGCACAGGGCGCGGCACGTTGAGCGGACCCTTGACGCTGAAATGCGCGCCCTTGTGGTCGATGTCGTGGAGCTTGTCCTTGTCGTAGAAGCGCCCCGATTTCTGGTCGCGGATGAAGGCATCGTCCTCCCAGCTGTCCCACAGCGCCTTGACCGTCTCGACATGCTCATGCGCGCGGGTATAGCGCTCGGCGTGGGCAGGCTGGGTATCACGATTGAAATTGCGCGCGGTTTCGTCGCCGGCCGAGGTGACGACGTTCCAGCCGGCGCGGCCATTCGACAGATGATCGAGCGAGGCGAATTTGCGGGCGAGCGTGTAGGGCTCCTCGTAGGTGGTCGAGGCGGTGGCGATGAAGCCGAGATGCGTGGTGAGCGGCGCCAGCGCTGCAAACAGCGTCACTGGCTCGAAGCCGGCGATCTTGGCATTGCCGCCTTCGCGGGCGCCGAGCCCGACCGTCAGATTGTCGGCGAGGAAATAGGCGTCGAACAGGCCGCGCTCGGCGGTCAGGGCAAGCTGCTTGTGGAACTCGAAATTGGTGGCACCGTCGGCCGGCGCCTCGGGGTGACGCCAGGCGGCGATATGCTGTCCGCCGCCGGGCAGGAAAGCGCCCAGTTTGATCTGCCTGGATTTCTTGGATCTGGTCATCGCGGCGTGCTCCTGGATTGGTCGGGGAGGGGATCTCGGGTCAGTAGTGCGTTCAGGCGGCAAGGCCGACGCGATAGGGCACTCCGGTTACCCGGCATGCCTCGGCGACCGCCTGCCGGGCGCGGGCATGGATCGCGTCCGACACCAGCACGCCATTGGCAAAGTCCTTGTCGGAGGCGTAGATCGCGGTCGGCACGGTCAGCGCCTCGAAGAAGCCGAACAGCGGCCGCAGCTGGTGCTCGACGATCAGCGAATGGCGCTCGCCGCCGCCGGTCGCGGCGAGGATGACGGGCTTGCCCCTCAGCGATGACGGATCGAGCAGGTCGAAGAAATGCTTGAAAAGCCCGGTATAGCTGCCTTTGAAAGTCGGCGAGCCGGCCACCAGGATGTCGGCGCCTAGCAGCCGTTCGACGATGTTGCGCGCCGCCGGGTCGAGGTCGCCGAGGCGCCTCGCCTGCGGCAGGGACGCGCCGAGATCCTCGATGTCGAAGACGGCCGAGGCCGCGCCAATGCTTTCGGCGGCCTGTCCGACAATGTGGCTGACGAACGCCTTGGTCTTCGATGGCCGGGTCAAATTGCCCGACAGCCCCACCACGAGCTTTTTCGACATTCCTAGCTCCCTCTCAAGCGCTCCACTTCAAGCGATCTATGTTAAGTCTAGAGAGTTTGTAGAATTAAAAGAGCCAGAAAATTTCAAAAGCAGGACGGTGAGCGAACTGAGTTTGCGGCACATCGCCGGCAATTGGTTCATTCAACGCGCCGTACCGCGCTGAAAGATCGCTGCAGCGCCTGCAGCCGCGATAGCGCAGCGCGTCGGACAGAGCGCATGAACAGCTGGCCGGACATATCAGGCAAGTCGCCCTCGGGCGCTCCGGCGCGACGTCGGGGAACCATGTCCTGATGCCACGATCCTGGATGGCCTAGCGGCCCTCGGAGAGGACGCGGCGCGGGCACAGGCCAAGGTGCTGGCGTGGGGTCCGCGGCATGTGGCGAGTCAGGCCAATTTGATTCAAATCCGGCTGTGGATATTTGCTTTTGGGTAAATCGAGGCGGTCATCTTGCCGGCCGGCGGGCAACAGGGAGAAGCCTATGACAAGCGACTTTGCCGCCGCACACCTCCACCTCGAACGAGCCTGCCATTATTTGAGCGGCGAGGACGAGACGAGCCGCACGGCTCGTGCGGCTCTGGATCTCCTGATCGATGCAATTGTCGCGGCGCAATACAAGCGGCCCACGGGCGACGTTGTGGAATTTCCAAGACCGGCAAAGCTGGGACAATCCGCAAGCGGGAACGGGTAATCCAACCGGCGGCGTCGCTTTGCTTCCGCCGGATCACATGAACCAGGTCGCCACCAGGCCGATCGTCGCCGAGAAAATAGCGGCGGTCGTTGCCCAACCGAGTATGTTGGTGCTGCGGCTGTTCACCTGGTCGCCCATGATCCTGCGGTTGTTCGTCATCAGCATGATGAGCAGCAGCAAGGGCGGCGTCGAGAAGCCTTGAACGATGCCGGACCAGACCAGCGCCTTCATCGGATTGAAGCCAAGGAAGTTGAGGCCGGCGGCGATCGCGGTAAAAAATCCGATGGCGAGATAAAATTTGGGCGCCTCTCGAGCCCGGGCGTGCAGGCTGTTTTTCCAGCCGATGGCTTGCGCCACATCATAGGCAGCGCCGGTGGTCATGACAGGAACCGCGAGGAAACCGACGCCAATCACGCCTGCGGCGAACAGAACGCTTGCGGCCTGGCCGGCGAGCGGCCGCAGCGCCTCCGCCGCCTGCGCGGCCGTGTCGATATCGTGGTGGCCCGCCTTGTAGAGCGTAGCACCCGTCGACAGGATGATGAAATACATGATGAGATTTGAAAACATCATGCCGATGAGGATGTCCCGGCGAGAGCGACGGAGTTCGCTGTCGGTGGCGCCCTTCCTTTCCCTGAGCGTTGTCCGCCCCTGGGCAATCTCCTCCTCGACCTCCTCATTGGACTGCCACGTGTAGAGATAGGCGGACAGCGTCGTGCCGATGATGGCGACCAGGATCGACAGGAACTCACGGTTGAATTCGATCCTGGGGAGCAGCGTCCCGCGCAGCACCGCCGCGGCGTCCGGCTTGGCCAGAATGGCGGCACCGACATAGGCGAGCAGCGCCAGCGCCAGCCAGCGAAAGATGTTGCGGATCAAAGTATAGGAGCCGAAGACCTGGAGGGCGAAGATGAGGGCGGCGACGAACAGCACGATCAGCGGAATGGGAAGCGGCACGAATATGTTGATCGCCGCGGCCATTCCACCGAGATCCGCCGCTGCCTCGATGGTGTTGCCGACGAGCACACCCAAAAGCACCGACCAGAGCAGCCACCGCGGGTAAAAGTCCTTGATGACGTGGAACAATCCGCGCCCCGATACCTGGCCGAGCTTCGACGACAGGTAGACGACCGCGTACATCATCGGCAACGTCACCGGAGCCGTCCAAAGCAGGTCGGGTCCGAAACGGGCGCCGGCGCTGGCATAGGTGCCTATCGCGGAACAATCGTCGTCGGCCGCCCCTGTTATCAGGCCGAGGCCGAGCGCGCGGCCTATGCCGCCTTTACCCTCCTCCGGTGGGGTGGAACGATCGGAACCGGCCTGCCTCATTGCGATCGGACCGGGTTGGGAACGAAGGGCGCGGCCTGCCATGCAACAATGCTAACGATCGGTCGGCGCGCTGGTCTCATTTTGCTTCCTTCAACAACTTGCCCAAACCCGGCGCGCCATGACTTGTTCCTCGACGACGGGGCAGGGATTTTGCCTCAGGCAAAAAAGTTCGGGTTGACCGCTTCCGAACGCGAAGCGACTATCCGCGCGAGGCGAAGATCGCAGGAGGAAGTGCAATGGACGAGCCCGATCAGTGGCGCCACATGTCGAGCGCGCCAAGGGACGGCAGCAGAATCCTTGTCACGGTTCGGCCTTCCGAACAGGGGCCGGCCGAGGTCGACATGGCTTACTGGGCCCGCGCCGATCAGTTCGGCAGCGAAGGCTGGCGCGCTTCCGATTCGTCTCCAGGACGCATCGTCGAATATGCCGAACCCGAACTGAAGTGCTGGATGCCGCTGCCGTCGGCCAATCTCAGCAAAGGCTCAATGCCGAGCCCGTGGGAAGGCGAAGATGTGCCGCTGGTGGATGGCTCGGGGATATGAAAGGGCCGAATGCCCAGGACCTCCAAGAGCCGATATCCACGGCCACCCGCATTCGCCAAAAGTGCGCGCAAGCTGACCGCGGCGGTCCGGAAATCGAACCCCTGGATCATTGACGCCCGGCGGGCCCGCTGGTTCTCAAGATAGCGCGCGAGCGCAATGTCGTGGCGCAGTGGCCCGCCGCGCGGCTGCGGGTCCTGCCTTGAATCATCATGCCAGATGGGCCATTCCGTCGGGGGTAGCACAGCGTCCTCCTGAGATACCAGTCTCCCGACACTTGTCTTCCCTGCGTCGTGAGAAACGCGGTGGAGCCAGCGTGAAGGATTCGTGAAAAACACCAGGCCGGGCGAAATGACGGTTGAAATAGAGGCAAGTACAGGAAAGGATCGCAAAGAAGCTGTGGCTGTGGCGGATCCGATGGCGCACCCTCATCTCTGTCTGTTAGGCGGCTTTGACTTTGCCGGAGGAGCGGTGGCCCCGGTTTTCAGCCGCAAGGCTCGCGCCATGCTGGCTTATCTCGCCCTCCAATCCGGACACTCCCAATCGCGCGAGAAGCTCGCCGCGCTTTTGTGGGGCGGCAACAGCCAAACCCAGGCCCGAATGAACCTTCGACAGGCCCTATCCGCCATAAGGAAAGGAATGGGCGCATCCGATGGCGAAAGGTTTCTGAGCGACGGCGACAGCATTACGCTCAATCTCGACGATCTTGATTTCGACGTCGCGCGGTTCGAGTCGCTGGCCGCCGGCTCCGACCCGGAGCAACTCGAGCAAGCGCTCGTCGTCTATCGTGGCGACCTCCTGGACGGGTTCGGCCTGAAGGAGGAGCCGTTCGAAGATTGGCTCAGAGTGGAGCGCGAGCGATTGAGGGCAATCGCAACCATCGTGCTGGAGAAGCTCGTCGCGCACTATTCGGCAACGAATGATCTTCCATCATGCCTGCGGGCGGCGGTGCGCCTGCTGGCTTTGGAGCCCTTACGGGAGGATATCCACCGAGCCCTGATGCGGACCTATGCCGCCCAGGGCCGCTTTAACCTCGCGCTGAAACAGTATGAGCGCTGCCGTGATGTGCTGCAACTGCAGCTCCGCTTGCAGCCCGAGCCGGAGACCCGGCAACTCTATGATGACCTGCGGACGCGCCGCGTGACGCCGCAAGCCGCTACCCGGATAGCCGCCTCGGTGTCGCCTTCCCAGACACCGCCAACGTCGGCAGCCCGAACAGGTGAGCGGCCGGCGTCCCGGGCCGAGCCGATGCGCCCCGCGACCCACTATGTCAAATCGGCCGGAATCAACATCGCCTATCAGGTAACCGGCGACGGGCCGGTCGACCTGATCTATGTGCCTGGGTGGGTCTCCAACCTCGACCTTGCCTGGTCATCGCCGCGGCTGGCGCATATGCTCCAGCGTCTCGGTTCCTTTGCCCGCCTGATCCGTATGGACAAGCGAGGCACCGGACTGTCCGATCGCAATGTTGGTTTGCCAACGCTGGAAGAGCGGATGGAAGACATGCGAGCGGTGTTGGATGCGGTCGGATCAATGCGAACGGTTCTGTTCGGCAGCTCCGAAGGGGGGCCTATGTGCATGCTTTTCGCGGCGACCTATCCCGAACGAACAGCGGCTGTCGTGCTCAACGGAACCTATGCCAGCGGCCGATGGTCGCCGGATTATCCATGGGCAAGGACAAGCGAGCAGGTAGAAGAAGATCTGACCGCCGTCGAGAGACAGTGGGGGGAGCCGGCGGACATGAGCAACGCCGCGCCCAGCCTGATGAACGACAGTTTCGAGAGAGAATGGTTCGCCGCCTATCTTAGGAATTCAGCCTCGCCTGCCGACGCGGTCGCGCTCTGGCGCTGGGGCACTGAAATCGATGTTCGCGCCCTTCTCCCAACCGTTCACGTCCCGACACTGATCGTGCAGACGGCGGGCGACCGCTGGGTAAAACCGGAAGAGGGGCGCTACCTGGCAACGCATATCGAAGGCGCCAGATACATTGAGCTTGCCGGCCGTGATCACGTAATCTGGGGGGAGAATTCCGATCGTTTGGTCGACGAGATCCAGGCTTTTGTCACCGGCTCGCTGCCGGCAACGTCGAGCGAGCGCGTGCTTGTGACGGTGCTGCACATGGAAATCGTCGGGTTGCCGCCGGCTCCCGTCAACGCTAGCGACCGGGCGCGGCGCGATCTGATGCAGCGACACGACGACGAGATACGCAACGAATTGCATCTTGCTAACGGTCAGGAAATCAGCCGCACCGGAAACGGGTTTCTCGCGGTATTTCTGCGACCAACGCGGGCGATCCAATGTGCAATCGCGGTCCGTCGTCGAATGAAGAGGTTAGACCTTCAGGTTCGCGCGGCAGTCCATATTGGCGAATGCGAAAGGCGCGGAGACGACTTCGCCGGTGTTGCAATTCAACTGGCATCACATCTGCTCGACGTTGCCGGACCGGGCGAGATCATCGCGTCGCGCACGGTTCGTGATCTCGTGGCCGGTTCCGGCCTGGCTTTTGAAGAGCATGGCGAGATGGAGCTTGTAGGTGTTCCCGGCAGCCTGCAGCTTTTTTCCGTCAGTGAACCGGCTGCCTGAGGTCCCGCTGGGTTGGGATATGAGCCGGAGAGTTCAATAGGCCGGCGGGACAGCGCCCCCCCTCTGTCCTGCCGGACATCTCCCCACAAGGGGGGAGATCGGCAGCTTCACTGTCGGCCCTCAGAACAGGAATGCGGCCGTAGCGGGGTTCGGGCCGGAGCGGCCGTCGGGCGAATCCATGCCCCGGATAAGCTCGAGGTCTTTCGCTTCCAGCTCGAAATCGAAGACGTCGAAATTGGCGGCGATGCGGTCCTGGTGGATCGACTTTGGAATGACGATCAGCCCTTCCTGAAGATGCCACCTGACGATCGTCTGCGCCACCGACTTGCCGTGTTTCCTGGCAATGCTTTCAAGCGTCGGATCGCTCAACAGCCGGCCGCTGCCCAGCGGGCTCCAGCTCTCGATGCGGATGTTGTGCCTGTCATGAAATTCGCGTTTGTCACGCTGCTGGAAGCGGGGGTGGAGCTCGATCTGGTTGATGGTAGGCGTGACGCCGGTCTCGCCGATGATCCGTTCGAGATGGTCCTGGTTGAAGTTCGAAACGCCGATCGACTTTATGCGGCCTGATTGCCTGAGTTCGATCAGCGTCTTCCACGCCTCGACATATCTGTCCTGGCTGGGCACCGGCCAGTGGATCAGGAACAGGTCGATCTGTTCGATGCCGAGCTTGCTCATCGTCTCGTCGAAGGCGCGCAAGGCGGCGTCGCGCTGATGCGCGCCGTTGCGCAGTTTCGAGGTAATGAACAACTCGCTTCTCGGCACGCCGGCCGAGCGGATCGCCTGCCCGACACCTTCCTCGTTCTGATAGCCTTCGGCGGTATCGATCAGCCTGTAGCCGGCCTCGATCCCCCAGCGCACCACCTTGGCCGTGATGGCTGGATCGACCTGCCATACGCCAAGGCCGATTTGCGGAATGGCGGAGCCGTCGTTCAATCTGATCTGTTCAGGTCTATTCAGGGTAATCTGTTCAGGCATGTTCACGTCCTTCTGCATCGTTCCGCCCGGCGCACGCTCTATCTAGTCTGGATGACCGCCAAAGCGAGTCAATATCAGGAGAATGTGAGGAGACGGACGTGAAGCGCTGATCTCGATGTCCGTTCGGGCCGACAGCGTTCCAGCTTTTGACCCATTGGACTCCAGTACAGGAGCCGCCATTATCGCGGATAATGTGGTATTCTATCGACTATCCGAGGAGGCGACTGCGTTGACCAACAGCTTGGAAGCCGAAGGGGCAAGAGACTGGTCGCCTCTGCTGGTCGCGGCAGAAAACGGCGATGCGGAGGCGGTTCGATCGGAATTGGCGGCTGGCGCCGATATCAATCAGCCGGACGATGGCGGCTGGTCTGCACTTCACCTTTCAGCCCTCAATGACCACACAGCTGTGGTGGAGGCGCTGATCGAAGACCCGGAAATCGACGTGAATTCCAGAAACAAGTGGAAGAGCACGCCCTTGAGCCTTGCGTCCGCCAGGGGACATTACGCGTGTATCTCAGCCCTGGTGAAACACCCCCAAATAGAGATCAACGCGCGAGCTGACTACTACGGCAGAACGGCTCTTATCGAGGCGGCGAAGAACGGGCATCTCGAAGTCGTCAAGTTGCTCGTGGAGAATGGCGCGGAAGTAAATCTGACCGACAAGACGGGGAGAAACAACGCGCTCATCGAGGCTATCAAGGGGCGGCACTACGAGATCGCGGAATACCTGCTGGATTGTGGGAAGGTGAGCTTTATCAACAAGGAGATGAGGCTAAACGCCCTGATCTGGGCTGGCAGCTGCCACAACCCTCAGCTTATCGAAAAGCTGGAAGCCGCGATCCACGCTTTCTTCGAAGGCAAATAAGGGCCTCGCCCTTACTGTCGCGGGGCGCGTCCGTATCTCCCGTCACGTCGACGCGCCCGATGGCGCAAACAGCCCCGCAGCGCTTCACATAAATTATTCAACCAAACGGTTGACTATCTCAAAGCGTGCGCCTATATTCAACTACATGGTTGAATTAGAGACATCCCAGATGGACGCGGTTTTTCACGCCCTTGGCGACGCCACCCGCCGGCACATGCTTCGCGATCTCGCCGATGGCGAGAAAACGGTAAGCCAGCTGGCGGAACCCTTCGTGATGTCGCTCGCGGCCGCCTCCAAGCACATCAAGGCGCTGGAGAACGCAGGGCTTATTCGTCGAGAGGTGAGGGGCCGCACGCATCTGTGCCGACTAGCCCCTGGACCGCTGGCCAGCGCCCATCAGTGGCTCAGCTTCTACGAGCGCTTCTGGACCGGTCGTCTCGATGTTCTCGAACGCCTTCTTCGCGAAGAGGACGCACGCAAAGCCCAGGATGAGCCCAGGAAATCGCCCAATCCGAAAGAAGGAGACGAGCAATGAACCAGATGAGAACCATCGGCGCCTATGGCGAGCTGACCGAGCCCGCCACGTTCACCATCCAGCGCCTTTTGCCCGGCCCCATCGAGCGCGTCTGGGCCTATCTCACCGAGAGTGACTTGCGACGGCAATGGATGGCCGCAGGCCAGATGGAAATGAAGGCCGGCAGCTCGTTCGAGTTCGTCTGGCGTAACGACGAGCTGACCGACCCGCCTGGCCAGCGCCCCGCGGGCTTCCCCGAAGAGCATCGGATGGAGGGCCGGATCACCGAACTCGATCCGCCGCGCAAGCTTTCCATCACCTGGGGAAATACCGGCGGCGTCTCCTTCCTGCTGGAGGCGAAGGGTAGCGATGTGCTGCTCACCGTCGTCCATCGGCGCCTGCCGGAACGTGCAATCCAGCTCAACATCACCGCCGGCTGGCACGTGCACCTCGACCTGCTGGCCGCCCGCCTGGCGGGTAAGACACCGACCTCGTTCTGGGGCGACTGGAGCCGCCTGCGGGACGAATACGACCGCCGCCTGCCGGCCTGATGTAACTCGCGGCGGCCATCCCTGAGGTCGCCGCCAGCCACACGAAGCAACGATGATCCGACGAAACGTGCTTGCATCCCGCAAGCCTGATGGAGGAAGTCATGCGTAAATTGATCACTGGAATGAAAATTTCCGTCGACGGCAAGATGGAGGGACCCGAGGGTTACGCTGATTGGGTCGATGCGTGGTCTGAGGAATACGGCCTGACGCCGCAAATCGATGCCTGCCTGCTTGGCGGCGTCATGTATGCTGGCTACGAGCGCTACTGGAGCGCCATCCAGAACGAGCCCGACAAGCCGCTGCCGATGACCGGCAAATTGCCGAAGCCGGCCGAGCTCGAATGGGCCCGCTTCGCCGCGCAGACGCCGCATTATGTGCTGTCGAACACAATGACTTCGGCGGCCTGGCCAAAGACGCGCTTCGTGCGGAATTTCGAGGATATCGCTGCGCTGAAACAGCAGCCCGGCAAGGACATCTACCTTATGGGCGGCGCCCGAATTACCGCGAGCCTTATCGATGCCGGGCTGGTGGATGAACTCAGGCTGATCGTCTATCCGCTGCTCGCCGGTGAAGGAAAGGCGCTGTTTGGAACGGCGAAGAATCGTCGTGGGCTCGAACTGCGCAAGGTTGAGCAGCTGTCGGACGGCCGCGTCGGGCTGGTCTATGGGATTGGCTAAAGCGCGTCGCGTTCGATCGGCCTCATGGGACGCGCTTTAGGTTCTTTGTTATGCATGTCGTTATCGCAAACCGATACACACTTTTGCGCGACATGCATTAGCGCCAACGTCAGGCAACGACACCGCGGCAGGCCCAGGCGACATTGGCAAAGGACCTCGGGCCGTCGGGCCGGCCGGCCTCATAGGCGTCGCGCATGGCGGCGTCGGTGCGCGCCCGCTCTTCTGGATCGAGCGTGGCCACATACTTGCCGAGCGGCCCTTCGCCGGCGGCAATCGGCGCCCAGTAATCGTCGAAGTTTTGGTAGTCCATGCGGATCATCAGCTCGGTCTCCGTAACGTCGCGGAGACCCTGCTCGACAAAGGTCCGTTTCATTTCGCCCGGCTGCATCATCGGCTGGGTGCAATAGCGGGCGCGCAGCTGGCGTCCGCCTTCACTGAGCACTGCCACCGTGTCGATCATCATGCGCATTCCGGGCATGCCGCCGAGATGGTCCCATACGGTCGCCGCGACCACGCCGCCCGGCCGCACGACGCGTCGCATCTCAGCGACTGCCTTGCCGGTTTCGGGCACGAAATGGAGCACGAGCAGCGCCAGGGCACGGTCGAACGCGCCGTCCTCAAAGGGCAGAGCGCAGGCATCCGCCTGGCGGATTTTTATCCGCGGGTCGGTGTTGCGCCGGATTGCCTCCTCGACGAAAACGGCCGAAAAATCGATCGCGGCGATCTCACCGAGGTCAGCGGCCTTGACGAGCGCGAAGGTCAGGCTGCCGGTGCCACAACCGACGTCGAGGATCTTTTCGCCGTCCTTAAGGCCCGCGAAGTCGATGAACAGCGGCCCGAGCCTTTGGCTCCAGCGACCCATGAGCTGCTCATAGCCGGCAGCATGGTGAACATTGAAACTTGAAGTCATCGAACCCTCCCTTAGCATAAGCTAAACCTCGACACAGCGATTGCCAAGGCGGGCGAGCATTCGTCCCACCGTGAGGCGGCCGCTGGCGAAAGCCACCTTACGGATGCCGGGGCGCGAAGACTTCGCCGGCATCGTGGATTTGATGCGGCCGGCGAGCCGACCTCGATCAGTCTGGGCCACCTATTTGGCGGGCAGTCCGCGGCGCTGGCACTGGATCTCCAACACGGAAGGCGAACGACACGACTTTTGTCGCATCGGGATCGACCTCGCAACGAAAGCTCAGAGCGTACCACTGCCCGCCGGCGCGGAACTCGGTCCTGGAGACTTGCATGATATTGCCGGCCTTCAACCTGAAGGGACGCAAGACGTCAGGAAAGTAGGGGGGCGAAGCATGGCGCAACTGTTCGCGCACTTCCCAGAAGCAGAGCTGACCGATCCGATCGGGGCGCGGCACATTTCTCATGGCGGTTGTCGCGATCGGATCACCGGTTGCTGTTTGCGAGAACAATCTTTTCGCTTCTTCAAGCTTCAGCGGCTTTTGCACCTTGGCCGCTCGCTTGGGCTTAGGCGACGCGGATGCGCCAGGCGGCGGAGCCGGGTCTTTGCCGTCTACCGCAGTCACGTCCGGCGGCTGCGCAAGATCCTGTTTATCGGGATCTTGCGGCGCCGTCGGTTGTTCCGAACTATCCTCCGCACTGTTGCCGTCCAGAGACTTGCGAGGGCCGGCGTCCTTCTCGCCGAATTGGAAGACAGGCCTCTGAGGGCCGGCTTCCGGATGCGCCGGCGTCTCGATCTTTGCTTCCGGCGGCTTTTCGGGCTTGGGCGGTTTCGCAGGAGGCGGAGGTTTGGCTTTCTCCGATGGTTTGGGCGGCGGCACCAGATCCACCCCGATGGCCTGCTCCTTCTGCGGCTGCGGGGGCGACACCGGCAGCGCGGACAACAGAAGCGCCGCGGCGAGCAAATGCAGGGATAGTGTCCTGAAGGTTCTGCAAAAAGTTTTGGAGAGAGAACGGCGCTTGCTCTGAAGGGCGAGCGGCCATGGCACGGTGG
>NZ_JAMYOU010000057.1:0-15901 GCF_040319995.1 Mesorhizobium sp. M0815
CGCTCCTTCGCTCAACTGCCTCTCCAAAGAATCCTTTCTCAGCCTAAACTCAACCCCAAAATCGCCATATGCGATTCCCCTGCCCTGTAAGGGGAGAAGGTGGATCGGCGCAAGGCGCCGAGACGGTTGAGGGGTGTTGGACGGAATGAGACGTTGGTGTTTCCTGGAACACCCCTCATCCGTCGCCTTCGGCGACACCTTCTCCCGCAAGGGGAGAAGGAAAGCGCCGCATCAAGCCGCTCTGTCGCGGACCTGGTAATCCTTCACCGCCGCGAAGCGGATCGCCTTCCAGCGTTCGGCTTCGTAGTTTAGCGAGAAGGCGTGCTGGGCGAGGAACACTGGATCATTGTCGAGGTCGCGGGCGATGTCGCCGCGATGCGCTTCGATGAAGCGCTGGAGTTCGGCCCTGTCGTCGGCCGATATCCAGCGGCAGACGGAAAAGCGCGACATCTCGAAATCGACCGGCAGCGTGTATTCGAAGTTCAGCCGCTCCTTTAGCACGTCGAGCTGCAGGGCGCCGACGACACCGACGATGGCCGGCGAGCCGTCCTCCGGCGAGAACAATTGCACGACGCCTTCCTCGGCCATCTGATGCAGCGCCTCCTTGAGTTTCTTGGCTTTCATCGCGTCGCCGAGGCGAACGCGGCGCAGGATTTCAGGCGCGAAATTCGGCACGCCGCGAAACAGGATCTCCTCGCCCTCGGTCAGCGTGTCGCCGATGCGCAGCGTGCCGTGGTTGGGGATGCCGACGACATCGCCGGCAAACGCCTCGTCGGCGGTGACGCGGGTGCGGGCGAAGAAGAATTGCGGCGCCGACAGGCTCATCGGCTTGCCCGTGCGCACCAGCTTGGCCTTCATGCCGCGCTCGAGCTTGCCGGAGCAGACCCGGACGAAGGCGATGCGGTCGCGGTGGTTGGGGTCCATATTGGCCTGGATCTTGAAGACGAAGGACGTCATCTTGTCCTCGGTCGCCTCGACCTTGCGGCTGTCGGCCTCCTGCGCACGCGGCGGCGGCCCATAGGCGCCGAGCGCCTCGATCAGGTCGCGCACGCCGTAATTGCGCAGCGCCGAGCCGAAATAGACCGGCGTCAGATGGCCCTCGCGGAAGGCATCGAGGTCGAGCGGGCGGCAGGCTTCGCGCGCCAGCTCCAGCTCTTCGATGAAAGCCTCGCGCTCGTTCTCCGGCAGCAGGCCGGCAACGCGGTTGGAATCGGGGCCGTGGACCGGCGTGCGCTCCTTTTCGGCGTCGCCCTTGCGCACCGCGTTCAGCGCCAGATGGTAGGTGCCGGAAAAGGTCTTGCCGCGGCCGATCGGCCAGGTGATCGGTGCTGTGTCCAGCGCCAACTTCTGCTCGATCTCGTCGAGGATATCGAACGGGTCGCGGCTTTCGCGGTCCATCTTGTTGACGAAGGTGATGATCGGGATGTCGCGCAGCCGACAGACCTCGAACAGTTTCAGCGTGCGCGGCTCGATGCCCTTGGCGGCGTCGATGACCATGACCGCACTGTCGACCGCCGACAGCGTGCGATAGGTGTCGTCGGCGAAATCCTCGTGGCCTGGCGTGTCGAGCAGGTTGAAGACAGTGTCCTCATATTCGAACGTCATCACCGAGGTGACCACCGAAATGCCGCGCTCGCGCTCGATCTTCATCCAGTCGGAGCGGGTCTGGATACGGTCCTTCTTGGCCTTGACCTCGCCGGCAAGCTGGATCGCGCCGCCGAACAAAAGCAACTTTTCGGTGAGCGTGGTCTTGCCGGCGTCGGGGTGCGCGATGATCGCGAAAGTGCGGCGGCGCGATACCGCTTCTGTAATCATTTCGGACATTTTTCAGGATTTCCGTGTGAGGCCGGGCTTCTAGCAGCGGAGTGCAGAGCTGTCGACCTCTCCGCTGGCAGTGGCCATGCTCCGGCGTCAGGCCGGTTCGGTCGCACGGCTCTCAGTGGCTATCTCGGGAATCCACTCGGCAATTGCGGTGCCGATCTTGTCGGCATGGTCCTCCTGCAGATAATGCGCGCCGGGTCCGAGATCGATCAGGCGGCAATTCTTCAGCCCAGCCGCGAATTCCCGGGCCGCCTGCGGCGAGACGAGGGCGCCGGGATCGCCTGAGAAAAGCAGCTTCGGGTAGGAGGAAGCCCGGAGCGCCCAATGGTCGTGCTCACTGATGGCGGTGACATCGGCAGGCTGGCCTTCGATCGGCAGGTCGCGCGGCAGCCGCAGGACCGGCTTGCGCGATTGCGGTGTCGGGAAGGGCGCCCGGTAGGCGGCCATTTCCTCATCGCTCATCGTGCGCAGCACAGCGGCCGGCAGCACCCTTTCGACGAAGACGTTGTCTTCCAAGACAAGCTTCTCACCGACGCCAGGCGTGCGCATTGCCTTGAACAATTCGCGCGCCTGCGGACGCTGGTGGAAATCGTCCCAGCTCTCGAAGGGGCGGATGAATTCCATGAAGGCGAGTCCGAGGATCCGCTGCGGCCGCCGGGCCGCGAGATGGAAGGCGAGTGCGGTGCCCCAGTCCTGCGCGACGACCACCATGTCGGCGACGCCAAGCGCCTCAAGGAAAGCATCGAGATACCGGACGTGGTCGAAGAAGCGATAGTCGATGTCCGGCTTGCCGGACTGGCCATAGCCGATCAGGTCGGGTGCGATGCAGCGGCCGAACGGCGCCACATGCGGGATGATGTCGCGCCAGACGTAGGATGACGTCGGGTTGCCGTGCAGGAAGATTACCGTCGGGCCAGCCGTGCCTGCCTCGACATAGGAGATGGTGGAATCGAGTACCGCGACTTGCGAGCGCGGCAACATTGTGCGGGATTGCTGCTTTTCGAGTTTCGGGTTCATCGGATCAGCTCCTTTTTGCGAAGACTGTTTTGAAGACGATATTCTTGAAACGCTCGAGCGGCTCGGGACTGCGCTCCACCTTCATGCGCAGCATCGCGCCTTGCCAGGAACTCAAAAGGAAATCGGCGAGATCCTCGGCATCGAACGCGTCGGTGATATCGCCGGCCGCCTGGCCTTCGGCGATGCATTCGGCAAAGGGCTTACGCCAGCGTTCGAAAATGGCGACGAGTTGTAGCCTCAGCGCCTCACTGTGAGCCGCCGTCTCGAGGCTGAGATTGCCGATCATGCAGCCCCGTGCCCAATCATGCGCCTCCAGCTTCGACGTGATGATTTCGAGATAGCGGCGCAAGCGCCCGACCGGGGGCGTGCCGTCTCGGGCGAGGGCCTGCTCCACCAAGCCGCTCACATAGGCGAAATAGCGGTCCAGCACCTCGCCGGTGAACGCCTCCTTGGAGGCAAAATGATTGGTGAAGGACCCCGGGCGGGCATCGGCCGCGGCGACGATGTCGCGTACGCCGGCGGACGAATAGCCGGAATTCCAGATGGTTTTGAAACCGGCGTCGAGAAGTTTTTCGCGAAGTGAATGTCTGGCCATATCGATACAATACGTACGTACGTATTAAAGCCAAGAAGCATATTTGATACCGCGCGCTCTTGGCAGAACCCACGGGCAATGGCATCGCGGTGGTGGCGTTGGAACGAGGAGTGAAGCATGACAGAGGCGAAAGAAGTGATTGTCACCGGCGCCGGCATCATGGGCGCCTCCATCGCTTGGCACCTGACCAAGGCCGGAGCAAAGGTGACGGTCATTGCCGGCAGCGGCGCCGGCGGCGTCGCGACGCCGAATTCCTTTGCCTGGATCAATGCCAGCTGGGGCAATCCGGAGCCCTATTTCCGGCTGCGCATTCGGTCGATGGCCGAATGGACGCGACTGGCGAACGAGGTGCCCGGCATCCCGTTGCAATGGTGCGGCGGCCTGTGCTGGGACCTGCCACGTCCCGAACTTGAGGCCTATGCGGCCGAGCACTCCGCCTGGGGCTACGGCATCGAGCGTGTCGACCGTGCCGGAGCTGCGCGCATCGAGCCCAATCTGACCGAACTTCCCGACTTCGCCCTTTATGTCGCCGAGGAAGGTGTCGCCGAGCCGGTCGCCGCCACGCAAGCACTGCTGGCCGACGCCGAACGGCGCGGCGCGCGGCTGCTGACAGGAGTTACCGCGACCGCGCTTGTGCGGGCCAACGGCCAGGTCTCCGGTGTCGACACATCCGCCGGGCGGATTGTTGCCGACGAGGTGGTGATCGCGGCCGGAGCCGGCTCTCCGGCACTAGCGGCAACAGCCGGGATAGAACTGCCGATCGGGACACCGCCCGGCCTGATCGTGCATTCGCGCCCCTACCAAAAGCTGCTCAACGGCCTGGTGATCGGCGACCGACTGCATATGCGCCAGACCGCGGAAGGCCGCATCATCGCCGGCTCGGATTTCGGCGGCGCCGATCCCGGCATGGATGCCGCGGCGACCGCCCGCGACCTGTTTGCGGCGATGAAGGCCATGCTGCGCGGCGCAGATGGGCTGGAACTCGATTTCCACACCATTGGCTACCGGCCGACGCCGGTCGACGGCTTTCCGATCATCGGCCGCGCCGAAGGCGGGGGCGGCGTCTACGTCGCCGTTATGCATTCCGGCATCACGCTGGCACCGGCCGTCGGCCTGTTCGCCGCCCGCGAGATCCTCGACGGCGATCGCGATCCGCTGCTTGATCCCTACGGGCTGGCGCGGTTTACTCAATAACCGGGCGGGCGGCGAAAGCCGCCGGCCAGCGGCTCGATTGCCCTGGCGATCCCGAGCAGGCGCGACTCCGACCAGCGTTTGCCAACAAGCTGTAGTCCGATGGGCAGGCCATTGCTGTCCTGTCCGCGGGGCAGCGACAGTGCGGGATGGCCGCTGTAGTTGAACACCGCGCCATAGGCCGGCAGCATCCAGTAGCTTTGCTCGCTATCGTCGACCTCGATCGGCGTTCCCGGCTCGCAATGCGGGAAGGCGGTGACCATTGCGACCGGGCACAGCAAGGCGTCGCAACCGTCGAAGAACCGATCCCACGCCAGGATGGAGCGGTCGCGGCGGGCGAGCGCCTCGAACCAGCGCGAGACCGGCGTCGGCTTCTCCGGTGGTTCGGGCTGCGCCGCCTCCAGCATCATGCCGATCAGGACGCCGCCCTGCTCCAGGTCGTCGTGCAGGTCGAGCTCCGGCAATTTGGCTTCCTCGACGATGGCGCCCGCGGCCTGAAGCTCTTTTGCCAGACTTTCGACCACCGCGCTGATCTCGCCGACCACCGGAAAGCCCGGAAAGGACGGCGCGATGGCGATGCGCAAATTCCTGAGATCCAACTCCGGCATGCTTTCGACCGGTACCGGCGCAAGGTCGGTGTCGCTTCCATCCGGCCCGGCAATGAGGCGGTAGATCAGTACCAGGTCTTCGACGCTGCGCGCCATCGGTCCGAGGCAGGAGATCCGCCGGACGCTGCGCGGCGCGCCGCCTGGATCGGGGAAGGCGCCGGCGAGCGAGACGCGGTGCTCGGTCGGCTTGAGGCCGTAGACGCCGCAAAAGGCAGCGGGCAGCCGGATCGAATCCTGCATGTCGGTGCCGACCTCGAACGGCGTCATTCCAGCGCTGAGCGCCGCCGCCGCACCGCCACTGGAGCCGCCGGCGGTGCGCTGGAGGTCCCAAGGATTGCCGGTACGGCCGAACAGCGGATTGCTCGACTGCCAGTTACTAAGCATTGTCGCCACGTTCGTCTTGCCCACCAATATGCCGCCTGCCGCCTTCAGCCGTGCAACGACTGGACTGTCTGCCCTCGCGGCATAGTCGGCGAAGGCCGGGAAGCCGACAGTGGTTCTCATGCCCGCGGTTTCGTGCGTGTCCTTCAGTGTGAACGGCACGCCGTGCAGCGGCCCAAGGGCTTCGCCGCGCGCCTGCGCTTCGTCGGCCTTGCCGGCGCGCTGCCGCGCACCTTCCCGATCGAGGGTTACGACGGCATTGACCGCCTCATTGTGCCTGTCGATCTGCGCCAGATGCGCGTCCAGCGCTTCCACAGCGGAAATCTTGCGGTCACGAATGGCGGCAACCAATTCTGTGGCGGAGGAAAAGGCGAGGTCCATGACCAATACTCCGGCTTGCCAGCGGCGCCAGCCTCACCAAATGGCGGGCAACGGCGCGTCTTCAAGCCGAGTTCAGCATTCGAGGACAGGCGGTGCTTGATCGGAATTGCGCTGCCTGCTGCAATCGGCGCTGTCCTGCGACGCGTAGCGAGGAATCTACACGGCCAGCGCCAGCTTTGCCGCGGCGGGCACAAACGGACGAATGCTCATGCCGTCTCTGCCGATGGTGACGAAGCTCGAGGGCGGAATCGCCTGCCAGTCGCTGCCGTCGCGGTCGAAGGGTTCCGACACGACGCAACGGCCTCCGCCATTGCGGACGGACGTGTAGAGCGTCGGCGCGTGGCCGTCGCTCGTATAGCGCACCGCGTAAAGCGATTGTCCGTCGGAAAAAGCCGCCGTCAATTTCAGCGCCGGCTCGAAGCCGCCGCGGCGCGAGGCGTCGATGACGCGGCTGGTGGCGCGCGATACGGCGCCCTGCGGATCACCTGCCAGGTCCTCTTCGGTCATCATCAGAAAGAACAGTTCCGAATCCGTGGCGCCCTCACGCTGGTCGAAGGCGGCGTCGGAGAGCGAATTCTCCAGCGCGCGACGGATCTTTTCGAAGCCGCCGATCTGGCCATTGTGCATGAACGACCAGCGGCCCGAAATGAACGGATGACAGTTCATGCGGCTGGTGGCGCCACCGGTCGAAGCCCGGATATGGGCGAGGAACAGGCCTGACTTGATCTGCCGGCACAGGCTTTTCAGATTGGGGTCCGACCAGGCCGGCAGGATGTCGCGATAGAGGCCGGGCTCCGGTCGGTCGCCATACCAGGCCAAGCCAAAACCATCGCCATTGGTCGGCGATTTGGCTTCCTGGGCGCAGTGGCTCTGGGCGATCAGCGAGTGGCAGGGCGCCGTGACGATGTCTTCGAGAAAGACGGCTTCGCCGAGATAGGCGGCCCACCGGCACATAGCGCCTAACGTCCCCTGTTATGCGTCCGCTCGTAGAGCTCACGGATGATGCCGCTTGCCGTGGTCTCGAACAGAAACGGCAAGAAAGCATGAATGAGCGCGGCAAAAGCCGCCATGAACAATCGCGACGAGAACCATGCGGCGAAAGCCATATGGCCGAAATAACTCTCGCCGACCGCAGCCGGGTGAGAGGTGAAAAGTCTTGCGAGCCGTGCGGTCATGTCGGTCCCTCCTGCCAGCATGAAGAGCCGACGATGAATATCCTGGCATGGGTGTTCGGTTCATCGGTCCCAAATTGTCCTTGTGAAAGGCTGAATTTTGGGACAAACATCCCACATGACGCCGGAAATCGACGAAATAGACCGGAGATTGCTGGCCGAGCTGCAGCGCGACGGCACGCTGTCCGTCGACCAGCTCTCGGCAAGAATATCGCTGTCGCGCAATGCCTGCTGGCGCCGGGTCAAGCGGCTGGAGGAAGACGGCGTCATCACCGGCCGCGTGGCGCTGGTCGACGCCGACAAGCTCGGGCTCGGCCTTTCCGTGTTCATCCTGATCCGCACCTCGAATCACGATCCCGACTGGCTGCAAAAATTCCGGGCGGCGGTGACCGGCTTTGCCGAGATCACCGGCGCCTACCGCATGTCCGGCGATCTCGACTATGTCTTGCGCGCCCGTGTCGCCGACGTCAAAGCCTATGACCGGCTCTACCAGCGGTTGATCGCCAAGGTGGCGTTGTCGGACGTTTCGGCCTCGTTCGTCATGGAAGAGATCAAGGAGACCACGATCGTTCCGATGGAACTGCGCTGAGGCGGAACTGCGCTGAAAGAAAGCCGTTGATAGCATTGTCGCCGAGTTGACTGGACCGGCGTTCGCGACGATAGGATCGGCCTTATGCGCGCAGCACTTTATCCCACCTCCGTCATCGGTCCGGCTGTCGGCTTCGTCAGGCTGCCGCATGGCGAGGGATTGCCGCTTCCCGCCTATGAGAGCTCGGGCGCCGCCGGCATGGACCTGCGCGCCGCCGTCCCGGACGACAGGCCGCTCTTGATCCTGCCGGGAAAGCGCGCGCTGGTGCCGACCGGCCTGGTCCTGGAAATTCCCGAAGGCGTCGAAGGCCAGGTCCGGCCGCGTTCGGGCCTCGCCTTCAAGCACGGGCTCACCTGTCTCAACACGCCCGGCACCATCGACAGCGACTATCGCGGCGAGGTCAAGGTGCTGCTGATCAATCTCGGCGACGAGGATTTCGCGGTGACGCGCGGCATGCGGATTGCCCAGATCGTCTTCGCCCCGGTGACGCAGGCGACCGTCGAGGAGCGCACATTGGCCGGCGGCACAACGCGCGGCTCCGGTGGCTTCGGATCGACCGGCACGGCCTGATGAGCGCGGCGAAATGAAGATCCCCAAGCTCGTCATCTTCGATTGCGACGGGGTTCTGGTCGACACCGAGAACTTGGCCAACCGGCGCCTCGCCGAGTGGCTGAGCGCGGCAGGCTTTCCGGCCAGCTTCGAATATTGCCGCAAGAATTTCTCCGGCCGCAGCATGGTCTCGGTGCAGAAGGAAGTCGAGGCGACCGGCGTCAGCCTCGGCGCCGATTTTGTCGAGCGCTGGAACGCCGGCCTGCCGGACCTGTTCGCGCATGGCGTCGAGGCCATCCCCTACGTTCGCGAGTTCATCGAAACCGTGCACGCCGCCGGCATCGCCACCTGCGTCGCCTCGTCGGCACGGGTATCGAAAATGCACATCACACTCGGTCAGACCGGGCTGCTGCCGCTGTTTGAGCATGCGCTGTTCAGCTCGACCATGGTCTCGCGTGGCAAGCCGTTCCCCGATCTCTTCCTGCATGCGGCAGCGACGATGGGCTTCGCGCCCGCCGATTGCATCGTCATCGAGGACAGCGTCGCCGGGACGGCAGCCGGCATCGCCGCCGGCATGCGCGTCTATTCCTATCACGGCGACCCGCTTTCCGACCGCGACGGACTGAGCGAAGCCGGCGGCATCCTGTTCGACGACATGCGTGAACTGGCCGGGCTGGTGCCGATCCACTAATCGCCTTTGCGCAGGCTGTACGCGCTCGATCTCAGACCGGGCGTGACGCTCCAAGTACTCGGTCGACCGTGTCGCGTATGAGACTGCGCAGATTGGCCGGCCTGTCGAGATGACTGACGACAAGGAGGCCGTCGGCCGCCACCGTTAGCGCGTCCGCAGTGCGGTCCGGATCGCGATTTGCGTCCGCGATCAGCAGATCCCTTAGGATGCCCCACTTCCAGTGACGATGCTTATCGATCGCCTGGCGAACCGGGCTGCTGGGATCGGGGTATTCGGCAGCGGCGTTCTGGAAGGGGCAGCCGCGGTAGCCCGGCTGATCCGCCGCGTCGGCGATGAGATCGAATATGGCAAGGATCATCTGGCGAGGCGGCCGCCGGTCAAGCTTCGCGATCGCCGCCCGTCCCCCCTTGCTGAGCTCCTCGATGTAGGCGCGGACGAGGTCGTCCTTGGCCGCGAAGTGATGATAGAACGTCGCCTTGGCAACGCCGGCTTCGGCGATAATGCGGTCGATGCCGACTGCACGGACCCCCTCCAGACAAAACAGCGCGGTCGCCGTATCGAGGATGCGGCGGCGCGCAAGGCTTTCGGGGCGATCGTTGATTCGGGCTGTGGACATGCCTTGACTGTATAGCAGACAGGTCTGTATATCTACACATGTAGACAGACAGGTCTACCTGTTAACGAAGGAAGGCGAAACATGGCTTCGATAGTCAGGGAAATCATCGTAGATGCTCCACCGGAAAGCGTATGGGCGACAGTCGGCGACTTCGCCGGCGGCGCCCAACGGATAGCCCCAGGCGTTTTCGTCGACTGCCGGGTGGAGGAGGGCGACGTGCGGGCCCTTATGTTCGCCGACGGCAAGATTGTGCGAGAGCGGCTCATCGCTCGCGACGAGCAGAGCCGGCGGATCGTGTGGGGATGGCTCGGCGACGAGGTCACCCACGATAACACTTCCATGCAGGTCTTTGCCGAGGGCGAGGGCCGGAGCCGCCTGGTCTGGATCCACGACACTCTGCCCGACGAACTCGGCGCGTGGCTCGCAGCCGCCATGGATCACCTGGTGCCGGTTTTCCAGCAGACCCTGGCGACCGAAGCCAAGCCAACATAGTGAGGCAACGCCAGGTGTTTCCCCTTGGCCGCAAAATGCTCTAGCTTGCGCGCGCCCGACATAACGAGCGCGCGCATGACCTTCTCCCTGCTTCGTTTCATCTTTGCCTGCCTGCTGCTGCCTTGTCTTTGGACGGGCAGAGCGGAGGCCGTCAGCTTGCCGGAGCTCGGCAGCGCCGTCCCTGGCCACGGCGATGTCACCTATCTCGATCTCGCCAGGATGGTCATTCCCGATCTGGCCGCGGACAAGGACGGCTTTTTCCGGGGTTCGATGCCGATCGAGATGCGCCACATCGCTGGTCCGGACTACGACGGCTCGCCGCCGGCGACGTCGGGTCTTTCCAACGCCGGCGTGCTCGGCATCAAGGCCGGCGGCAAGGAGCGGCTGACCATGCTGTTCGACCTCGGCGACTCGCCTGACAGTGCCGAGGGCTATGCGGTGCTGGCACTCTACGACATCACCGGCAAGCCGGCCCTGCTCGACGCGGTCAATGTCGCTGTCGACCGCATCACCTATCTTCGCGATCCGGGCAAGCTGCCGATCGGGCCTGGTGACGACGCCATCATCAGCATGAGCACGCATTTCAATTCGAGTCAGGGCTATGGGATCACGCCGCTGATCATGGTCCGCAGCGAGAGGTTCGAGCTGATCGACATGATCTATACGTTCGACGAAAACCTCTGCACCAACCGAAGGACGCAGAATGCGGCGTTCCAGGCGATTGCTGACGGCCAGCCCTATGCAGCCATCAAGGTTACGGTGACCGACGCGACGCTACCGGGCGAAGAAAGCTGCGACGGCCAGCAGCCGCCAGCGGCGTCTTCGCGCAACATTTCCGTCACCTATCATTGGGACAAAAACGCTTCGCACTACGTCAAGGATTCCGACGCGCTGGACCGATTGGCAGAAGAGAACGCCAAACGCTTCTGAGCCAACCGCATTTGTTTGCCCGGCGCGTTCCGCCGGGCTAGAATTTGCCTCACATTCTGCACTGGAGGGGAGCATCCATGGATAAGGGCAAGATTTTTCGCGACCTGCATGCCTCGATCTTCGTCATGGCCAATTCCTGGGACGTCGGCACGACCAAGCTTTTGGCCTCGTTCGGCTTCAAGGCGCTGGCGACGACCAGCGCCGGTTTTGCCTTTTCGCGCGGCCTGCCCGATGGCGCGGTGACGTTCGAGGCGATGATCCACCATTGCCGTGAAGTGTCGGCGGCGACCGGGCTGCCGGTTTCGGCGGATCTCGAAAAGGGCAAGGGCGACAGCGCGACAAGTGCCGGCGAGACGATCTTCGCCGCCGAGGCGGCTGGCCTCGCCGGCTGCTCGATCGAGGACCATACCGGCGAGCCCGACAAGCCGATCTATGATTTTTCGCATGCGGTCGAGCGCGTCGCGGCGGCGGCGGAAGCGGCACGGGCGCTGAAACGCGATTTCGTCTTCACCGCGCGGGCCGAGAATTTCCTGTGGGGCAAGCCCGACCTCGACGATACGATCAAGCGGCTGCAGGCGTTCGAGAAAGCCGGCGCCGACGTGCTCTATGCACCAGGGCTGAGCGACATCGAGACGGTGCGGACCGTCTGCTCGGCGCTGACCAGGCCGGTCAACGTCATGGCCAGGCCTGGCTTCACCATCGCCGACCTAGCCATGGCGGGGGTAAAGCGCGTCTCGCTCGGCCCATGGCTCACCAATTTCGCCTTCGGCATGCTGGAGACCGCGGCGCGCGAGATCCAGCAGGACGGCACGTTCGGCTTCACCCGCGCCGCCATGCCGTTCGGCAAGCTGCAGGCGCTGTTTGCCAAATCTTCAGCCTAGGTAGGCCCCGGCGAATGACGCTCACCGTCGTCGACATGCACACCGGCGGCGAGCCACTGCGGATCGTCACCGGCGGCTACCCCGACATTCCCAAGGGCACGATTCTCGAAAGGCGTGCCTATGTGCGCGACCATCTCGATCATCTCAGAAAGATCCTGATGTTCGAGCCGCGCGGCCATTACGACATGTATGGCGCGCTGCTGGTGGAGCCTGACCTGCCGGGCGCCGACCTCGCGGTGCTGTTCATGCACAATGAAGGCTATTCGACGATGTGCGGCCACGCCATCGTCGCGCTCGGCCGCTATGCCGTCGACGAGCGGCTGGTGGCGCCACGCGAGCCGATGACGACGGTCAATATCGAGGCGCCATGCGGGCTGATTTCGGCTGCGGTCGAGGTAAGGGATGGCAAGGCCGGTGCGGTGTCATTCGAAAGCGTGCCGGCGTTTCTGTTTGCCCGCGACCAGCGGATCGAGCTGCCGGGCTACGGCGCAGTCGGCTTCGACATCGCCTATGGCGGCGCCTTCTATGCGCTGGCCGACTGCCGCCAGTTCGGGCTGGAATTCGGCAGGAACCGGGTGCGCGATTTCGTCGACGCAGCGACGGCGCTGACCAATAAGCTCAAGGCCGAATTGCCGCTGTCGCATCCCGACCATGCCGATCTCGCCTTTCTCTACGGCACCATCCTGACCGACGGACAGGATGCGATCTCCGATACGCCGACCAAAAACATCTGCGTTTTCGCCGAAGCCGAGGTCGACCGTTCGCCGACCGGCTCGGGCGTCACCGCGCGGCTGGCGGCCATGCACGCCAAGGGCCAGATCGAGATTGGCCGGACACGGCTGTTCGAGAGCATCGCCGGCTCGCGCTTTTCCGGCGCGGTCGTACGCACGGCCAAAGCCGGGCCGCATGACGCCATCATCGCCCGCGTCGGCGGCCGCGCCTACTACTCAGGCCGAGCCGAATTCATCGTCGAGGACGACGACGAGCTGGGCAGGGGTTTTCTGCTGCGCTAAGCATCATCCCGCGCCGAGATCGCCTTGTGCAGATGCACCATCATGGCGGCGGCGAACAGCGGCGTCAAAAGGTTGAGCAGCGGCACGGCGAGGAAGGCCGCGACGACCAGCCCGGCCAGGAACACGGTGACCGCGTGCTTTCTGCGCAGCGCCTTGGCCTCGGCCTCCGGGCGAAAGCGCATGGCCGCGAATTCGAAGAACTCGCGCCCGAGCAGATAGCCGTTGACGACGAAGAAAGCGGCAATGTTGATGCCTGGCACCAGCAGAAGCAGCAGGGCGACGATATTGCCGAGGATGACGACGCCGAAGAACCTGATCGCCAGCACCAGCGAGCGTAGCGCCGGCACGGCGCGGCCGGGCGGATCGTTGGGATAGTCGGTGCGCTCGACCGTGTCGGCAACGTCGTCGAGGAACAGGCCGGCGATAATCGCCGTCACCGGCGCGATGAAAAGCGCCAGCCCCAGTGCAAGGCCGATGCCGGCGACGACGGCGCCCAGCCAACCGGCCCAGGAGGGAAGCGCCGGCAGCCATGCATCGATCCACGGCCAGGCCAGCCAGTCGAACAGGCTCTTTATCCCGAACCAAAGCGCAGCCAGCGCCAGCAAGGTCAGCCCCAGCGTCTTCACGAACACGGAACGGAATTCGGGCGAGAACAGCCGGCTCAGGGCGGCACGGGCAGCGTCGAGGATCACGGCGTTTCCAATCCCATGTCAAACGTGCCCGTGGCTGATATCTCCGAATAGGCGGAGACGGCCCAAGTCGCAAGCGCGGCTTCCTAGCGCGCGACCTTCGCCTGGGGAATGGTCATCGCCGCCACGCCGGCGACGACCAGCGCCATCCCCCACCACGCGCTCGGAGTAAGGCTTTCGCCAAGGAACACGGCTCCGATGCCAACGCCGATCGGCACCCGCAGATAGGCTTGCGAGGTGGTGCCGACGGAGCCCAGCGTATGGAGAAGGCGGAAATAGATCGAGAAGGCCAGCGCGGTTGAAAATACCGAAAGCCCGAGCAGCGCAAGGACCGAATCTGTCGATGGCGCCAGGGTCCATGGCCGGTCGAACGCAAGGCTCAACGGGATCAGCATCGCGGCGCCGCAGAGCATCGAACCGGCGGCCGGCACCATCGGGTCGAGCTCCCTGAAGCCGCGGCCGAAAACGGCCGCGCCGGCATAGCAGATCGTCGCCGCGACCACGGCAAGTTGCGGCAACAATTGCTGTCCGAGGCCGCCAAGTGCCGGGGCGCCGACAACGAGGCATATTCCGGCTATTCCCGCCGCGACGCCAAACAGCTTGCGCATGGTCGCCGGTTCGTGGCGGGTGATGAGGGCGGTCAGCAGAAAGGTGAAGATCGGCGAGGTCGCATTCAGGATCGTGGCCAGCCCGGCATCCAGCGAGCGCTCGGCCCAAGCGATCAGCGTGAACGGCACGACGCTGTTGAGGCATGCCTGGAATGCAAACCGGCGCCAGCTTGCGGCATCACCCGGCAAGGCCAGCCCGCGCCAGCGGATCAGGGCGAACAGGATGCCACCCGCGACCAGGGTTCGCGCGGCGATCAGCGTCACCGGCGGGATCGTCGCGACGCCGATCTTGATGAAGCTGTAGGATGCACCCCAGAGCACTGCCAACACGACGAGCAGCACCAGCTCGATCCTCGTGTCGGTTTTCATAGACATGGCCGGCGGGGACCTCTGGGCATCGCTCATCTCAGCCATGCTTGTAAGCCAGGCACGCGAGAAATGCTTCGGCCGCCATCCAACGATGGTGGCTATGCTGACATTCGTCGGATCGTCGCATTGTCGACTAGGCAAAGCCGCATCAAACCGCTAGACCCGCCCGCGCCCGGCATGGCAGAAAGCCGGTGGGTTTTTGGCGGAGACATGAATTGATGCCGGACTATGACGTGCTTTGTATCGGAAATGCCATCGTCGACATCATCGCCCAGTGCGATGAGGCGTTCCTGGAGACCAACGGCATCATCAAGGGCGCGATGAATTTGATCGACACGAGGCGCGCCGAACTGCTCTACAGCCGCATGGGCCCGGCCATTGAAGCCTCGGGCGGCAGCGCCGGCAACACGGCGGCGGGCGTCGCCTCCTTCGGCGGTCGCGCCGCTTTCTTCGGCAAGGTCTCCAACGACGCGCTCGGCAAAATTTACGCGCATGACATGCATGCCCAGGGCGTCGCCTTCGACACAAAACCGCTCGATGGCGAACCGCCGACGGCGCGCTCGATGATCTTCGTCACGCCGGACGGCGAGCGCTCGATGAACACCTATCTCGGCGCCTGCGTCGAGCTCGGCCCGGAGGATGTTGAGGCCGACAAGGCGTCGGGCGCCGCCGTCACCTATTTCGAGGGCTATCTGTGGGACCCGCCGCGCGCCAAGGAAGCGTTCCGGCAGACGGCGAAGTTCGCCCATGCCGCCGGGCGCGAAGTATCGATGACATTGTCGGACTCGTTCTGCGTCGACCGTTACCGCGACGAATTCCTCGACCTGATGCGCTCCGGCACCGTGGATATCGTCTTTGCCAACAGCCACGAGATCAAGTCGCTCTACCAGACCGCGTCCTTCGACGAGGCGCTGGCGCAGATCCGCAGGGACTGCAAGATCGCCATTGTCACCCGTTCGGAAAAGGGCTCGGTCATCGTGCGCCGCGACGAGACCGTCACCATCGAGGCGACCAGGATCCGCGAGCTGGTCGACACGACAGGCGCCGGCGACCTCTACGCCGCCGGCTTCCTCTACGGCTACACGCAAGGCCGCGGCCTGAAGCAGTGCGGTGATCTCGGCTCGCTGGCGGCCGGACTGGTCATCCAGCAGATCGGCCCAAGGCCACGGCAGAATCTGCGCCGAGAGGCCGAGCAGGCGGGGTTGTTGTAGCGACACCTCTTTCCTTCTCCCCTTGTGGGCCTGTTGCGTAATTCGCTGATTGTGATTCTCTGAGGTGGACGGTCTGAGGGAATCGCGATGGCAGTGA
>NZ_JAMYOU010000058.1:0-14994 GCF_040319995.1 Mesorhizobium sp. M0815
CACCACCGTGCCATGGCCGCTCGCCCTTCAGAGCAAGCGCCGTTCTCTCTCCAAAACTTTTTGCAGAACCTTCAGGACACTATCCACGACTTCGCTTAGCGAGGCCGAAGTTGATCTCTGCCATCTACCAGGTTGAAGCATCAACCCGCATATTTGTGTCGTAAGCTGACGTGCCGCGGATACGCCGTTTTCGGTAGGCGGGCTTTATGGCGGGCGCGCAACCTATTCTTGTATTTTTATCAATGTAAAACAATGTCTTATGGCGGAGAGGGAGGATTCGAACTCCGCGCTTGGAAGAGCGTCCTTCTCGTCTTCACCGTGCAGGCCGGTTACTCTGGGCGGCAGAGTGCCCTTCCGCGCTTCGCCAAACCTGCCGTGGAAAAGGCCTTGCCGTTTTTTCCGGCGGGGCTTTGATCAGATCGCGACTATTAGTGATTTATGCTGGAACTGGTTGCGGAGGTCGGAGTCGGACTTATTTGCGCTGATTAAGAAGCCCCGTCAGCAAACGAATTCGGTGGCCGCACTGTATTGACGGTATCCCTCTCCCGACTCGAACCCCCGAACTCGTTTGCGAATTATTGGCAGCAAGCCGCCTAACCCTTCCCGCTCATCAGTTCAGAAAGCAGGCGCCTGCTTGGAAGTGCGGGCCACGCGAATCTACGGCGCTTCGTTTCTTTCTGTCGCGATTGCCCCGCTTCGAGCATCCGACGTGAGATGACCTCCTGCTGCTGGCGCAGGTGGTCGCTCAGCAGTTTGTTGCGCGTGATGTAACCTGCATTAACACCCGGGATCGAGTGGTTCATCAGAAGGTGGACGTCCAGCTCCGCAACGCCCGCGGCCTGGGCGATGGTGCGGAACGTCTGCCGCAGGTCATTCCCCCATTTCGACAGATCGCTGCGTTTTTCCTTATGCTCGATAATGTGACCGCTTTTGCTCTCGGCTGGGAACAGCCATTCACGCGATTGTTCGCCATAGAGAGCCCGGCCAATGCGCATCACTCGAACCAGGCAGCGGATCATGGCTCGCGAAAGCGGTATGTCGAATGCCTTGACCTCGCCGCCCTTCGGCCTGGGTATGTGCAGGACACGTGCGCGAAAATCGACATGCTCGACCCTCGCCTTCCTGATCGCCTCAGGGCGATGGCCTGAGAGCAACATGAACAGATGCAACTCCCGCCGAATTGGGTTCTTCAATGCCGTGAGTTGGGTGAACCAGTCCTCGAGGTCCGAAAGCCCCAGCGCGGTATTGCGCCGATGTTCGGCATTCCAATCTATGGCTGAGACCGGATTGTCCGCTGGCAGCGTGCGGGCGGCCCTGCGAGCATGATTGTAGACGGCGCGCAGCGTTCGCATGCACCCGTTGGCGATATAGGCGCCGTTCTCCTTGGTGAGTTTCTCATGCCGCACGGTCACGATGGAAGGATCGTTGCCGAGCTTGGAAAGCGGCTCGTCAAGCCAATCAGCCAACAGCCGCTCGACGTGATCACGATAGTTGTTGATCGTCCCACCGCTTCGGCCTTTGTTCTTCATATGCCCGTCGCGATAGCGTTCCCAGGCAATGCGCAGCGTGGGGTTCGCAATCGATGGCAAATCAACCGCTGCAACATTGCCGTCCGGCTTGCGTGTCGACGCGCGAGGGTCAACGTCGTTGGCGATCTTGCCAAGAATATCCTTCGCCTTCTTCCGCGCCGCGCGCGTCGTGAGTTCACCAACCTCAGCAACCTTCATTCGCGACCGGGAGGATCCGCATTTGGCGCGAAGCCGACCGTCAAGGTCGCAGAGCATCATTTATGGAACCGTACATCGAACCGCGCGCCCGGCCAGCACCGCCCGGAACACTGGGTTCTATCTGAGCTCAAACAGCCTTGAACAGTCGGGTGAGAATGGGACAGCTACAGAGTCAAGCACCAGTGCGATACTTCGCTAGTTTCCTAAGGGTCGCCTGCTCGCGGAACCATTCTCGCAGAGGTCTGGCGGGCATTCCGCCCCAGCGTTCGCCTGCCGGTACGTCTCTCATGAACCGCGAAGCCGCCGCAAGTTGAGCGCCCTGACCGATGCGCAGATGGCCAGCGATCGCACTATGGCCACCCACCGCAACGTAATCCTCCAGCACGGTCGAGCCCGCGATCCCGACCTGGGCAGTGATGACGCAATGACGCCCGATCCGTACGTTGTGCGCAATCTGGACGAGATTATCGATCTTTGTCCCGTCTCCAATGACAGTATTGCCCGAGCTACCGCGATCGACCGTGCTGTTGGCTCCGATCTCGACGTCGTTTCCGATCGTGACTCGACCGAGTTGCGGGACTTTTACATGTCCTGAGCCGCTCATCGCAAAGCCGAAACCATCCTGGCCTATACGCGCGCCCGCATACACGATCGACCGATCACCTAAGCTGCAATGGGCTATTGAGACGCTAGGGCCGATAGATCAGTCCCTGCCGATTACCACGTCCGGACCCAGCACCACATGGGCGCCTATTGTGGTGCCGGCTCCGATGAACACCCGATCTCCGATGACAACACCAGGATCGAGCACGACGCCGGCGCCGATCTGCGCCAATGGATGCACAAAACATCCCTCGGTGACATCAGGGCTGCCCAAAAGCGGCGCGGCTCGCAATGCCTCGGGGTGTAGCCGGGCAAGCACCTTGGCATAAACAAGGCGGGGATCCCGGACGGTGATGGGAACCGTGCCAGGCGGCACCAGATGGGCGAAGCGCTCCGTGACAAAGCAAGCGCCGGCCTTGGTGGTGCGCAAGGCGTTCGTGTAGCGTGCATGATCAATGTACGCGATATGCCACGACCGTGCCGTCTCAAGGCTCGCCCCGCTCTGCAGAAGCATGTCTGGATTGGCAGCTGCGGGCAGCAGCACTCCCGCCTCTTTGGCGAGTTCGGCTAAAGCTAATCCGCTCGGCTGAAAGATCGGCGGCACGGTCAGGCTCGGTTCATGGCAGGACTGGTTTGGTTTGATTTGCATTCATCAAAGTGTCGGTCGGCCTGTCGGGGGGGAGGGGAGTGCAGGCCGACCGACTTACCGCGGGTCCGCATGCGGACGACGCAGTCCATAAATCCGGATGCCCGGCGATGGAGTTGGTCGATACAAATTCTACTCTAGCTCTGCGGGCGAGCTGGCTTGTCCGTCCAGGACGGCGGCAAACCGAGTTGCCCGCCTGCGAAATCCTTCAGGCCTGGCGACCGGCCGAACCTTTCGCAAGCCTGATATTTGGGTTTGCCGCCGAGCCCGGATTTCAGCTTCTGATAAGACGGAAGCTTCGGGAAGCCAAACTTGAATGGTGTTTTGCCCGTGACAAGCATCTTGGAAAAGTCGCTTCCGAAACTCTCCGCCAGAGAGTAGGCGTCGCCAATCTGTGACATCCGCGCGCCTGTTGTCACGAAATTCGCGCCCTTCGACCACACCATCGCAGCCGCCTGTTTTCCATCCTTCGTGGTCGCCTCGGCCTCGACGGCAAGCCCGCCCAGTCCCAGCGGAATCCTCGGGATAGGGACGGAGGAGGACGCGAACGAAGCGCCAATCGACGCCGCGGTCGACAGGCCGGCGACTGTGGCGTTCGTTGGCACAATGCGGGTGACCGTCGCGTGGACGACCAGATCGGCATTTTCTCTGTCGTCCGTGACCACGAAACGATCGCTGACGCCAACGCAAAGCGCGCGGCTGACTACGGTTGCCACCAAGGCCTGATCGGCGGGCTTTATAGAGGATTGCGCTGCGGTTGGCGAAACCAGCGTAGGCTCAATGTACACTGTTTTGCTTACGTTGAGATCCTCGGGGACAGCCTTGTACTCTGCCTTTCTTATTCGCCCGTCGACCTTGGTGAGACCGTCATAGGAGGTCAGCGAGTTGTCCGGCTGGAGTGGCACCGAGGTGCAGCCGGCAACTGCCGATACAAGCAGCGACGGCAGAAGCGCGGCGCCGATCGATTTATGCTGCAGCCGACCGGCAGCCTGGTTTGTATGGAAATTTGGCACTTCGTTCTCCTGTTGGGGCTTGGGGAATGGAGGGAGGCAGGCGGGTGGCTACTGCATCTGTTTCGCTGGCTGATCGGCAGCAACCTTGTCGGTGAACACGGGCCTGTCTTGCCACAGGCTGCCACGAGCCATTTTTGTGTATCCCAGGTTGTAGACGGCGCGCATGTAGTCCGTGTTGAACGGATCGGTCATGCTGTAGGGGAGCTGCTTGTCGATCGAAGCCACGCGAAATCGAATGCCGTTCTTTTGGGCGTAGACGTAAGTGGCCAGCAGCGCACTGCGGGTCTGTGACTTGACAAGGGTGGAATTCGCCCTGGCCATGACAGAAAACGTATTGTTCGTTGTCGTGGTAAATTCTGGCATGAGCGCATTGTTGATGATGATGTACATGTTGAACTTGAGGTTCTTAGGCAGGACGCTTTTGTCCGAATTGGCTATCCACCCCTCCGGGATCGTCAGGATCTGGGTCGCCGAACCGCCGTCGGAGTGCATTTCTTCAAACGCCTCCCCTCCAGCTTCGGCGCGGATGAGCACGGCCGGATAAATGCCGGGGATACTTGCCGAGGCGATGAGTATGTCCTGGAAGAGTTTCAGCGAACCGGGCCGCCCGCTGCTGGCGATGGCGCCCATGTTCCAGATCACCGCTCTTTGGGAATCGAGGTTGGAGGTCAAAACAAGCAGTCGTCGCCCCTTGCGGTGCTCAGCCGCGATTTTTTTCAGTATGTCTCGCGTCAAATAGCGCTCGACCATTTTGCGAAGCGGCTCCTGTTTCAGGAGACTTGCTCCGAAGAGGCCTTTCGGTAGGAAATCCGCATCGACCAACTCCTTGGCGACACCGCTTGTATAGAGATCCACGAGGGGCTGGTCGTAGGCCGAGCCTAGGAAGGCGTAGGGCGCAATTAGCGCGCCCGTGCTGACACCGCTGACCATCTCGAATTCCGGCCGCTGTCCATTGTCCGACCAAGCCTTGAGCGCGCCGACGCTGAATGCGCCTGCGCCACCGCCGCTCGACAGGACGAGGTAGTTGATTTCCTTGTGTCTCGGGATGGGCAACCAGGTTTGCGCGTCGCGCAGTTTCCGGGCCGAATCTGCATAAATACGAATGTCGCTGAACCCTTGGATGCTGGCTACCGTCGCAGCCTTTGGCCCGTAAACAATGCGGTCCGGCGCCAAACAGCCCGCAAGGAAGGCCAGCAGGACGATGGCCACCAGTCGATGCATGTCTACCGCCTTGTCCCGGGCCATCGCCGGAAGGAACCATCAAGGTCTCCACCGGCGGTCGGCATACCCGCGACCGCTGTTCGCAATCGCGTCTGGCGGCATTAATCCCGATTTGTCGTTGCCGTGGGTTTTGTATTGTTAAGAGTTGTTTCGCCCTGCAATCCTCGCCGGCAAACGCTCTGCGCTTAAGAAGCCGCGCCGCCGAGTCGAAGGCCGCGGCCGTCAATGGTTTGACTTTTTGAAGGAACGGGCTCGGCGAAGATCGTCGCACAATGTGCCAATGCCGGGCTGGTACCGCATCTTGCGGTCGGCGGAAGCTATGCGGATGCTTTCCCGGCCGACCTTAGCACCGACTGAGCTGGTGCTCGTCTTATCGGTGCGACAGGCGACCTGTTCCCCGACCTCGCCCTTGAGCTTGGTCACCATGCTGGGCTGGTTCATCAAGTCGCGCAGCTGCCTGAGCGCGACAACCGCCAGCTTCCTGTCATGCTCTGTTCGTAGGTAGTTGAACCGAAAGGCCGGGGGAGCAAAAGGATCGGCGCTACTCAGCCAAACAAGACCCGTGCTTGTAGGCCGCTGAAGGCTGACAAAGCACTGAAACCCTGGGGCAATGCTGATTTCGCCGGCGCCGAAGCTCGATCGCGCCGCAAGACATTCTATCTGCACATCGGGCCGGCTCACCGTCTGGTCGGACGATAGCACGGCTCCTACCTCGAAAAGACCTGAGGTCCCCGGGCCGCGCCGGGATAGTAGCCATTCCAGACCCGGCGTAAGTCCTCCACCAAAGGGCAGGGTTTGAGCGGCCGACTCGCGGGAATCCTTGACTTCATATTCAACACAGAAACAGATGTGATCGCTTAATCCCTGACCAACTGCCGGCAAGTGAGAGACGACCGGTATGTCTAGCTGTCGCAAATGGTCCGCATGTCCGACACCCGACAGCATGAGCAATTGCGGCGAGACTAATGCTCCTGCGCAGCAAATGGCCTCCTGATGGACCGGGATCGTGATGCGGGTGCGGTTTTTAACTACCTCGACCGCAACACAACGATGGCCCTGGAAAATGACGCGAACTACGCGCGCGTTGAGCAAGACATCCAGATTTGGCCGGACCGGCCGATTGTGGAGATAGGCGAAGGACGCACTCATTCGGCGCCCGTTGCCGATGTTGTGTTGGATGCGATGGACGCCGCTTAGATAAGCCGCGTTGTGGTCGTGATTCACGCCGTGACCTGCCTCCACGCCCGCGGCAAGAAAGGCCTGGAACAGAGGATTGTCGGCTTTGGAACGCTCAACCTGAATCGGGCCCTGGCCTCCCCTGAACCGGTTGTCGCCACCCTCGAAAGTCTCAGACATTTTGAAGAACGGCAGAACCTCATCGTAACTCCAACCCTGAACGCCATAGCTTGCCCAACTGTCGTAGTCTTTCCTGTTGCCGCGCGTCCAGTTCATGCGACCGATAGACGAAGAGCCTCCAACACCTTGCCGCAGGGTTGATAGACGCCGACGTCCTGGCCCCTCCTCATCTCGGGCATACCGAAATATTTCCAGTTATACCGATCGCTTATCAACGGAAGACCTATGGCCGCAGGCATGCTTCCATCGGTCGACTGGTCGGACCCGCCCGCCTCAATGAGTAGGACCGTTCGGGCAGAATCCTCTGCCAACCGGCTGGCCACCACACTACCGGCCGAACCAGAGCCGATGACCACGTAGTCGTATCCTCCTTTCCTGGGGGACCGCACGACTTGGATCATCTGGGTTCCCTCGATCCATGGTTAAACGGCCTGGCAACCCTGCCCAACGGGGAAGGCCACCATCGCGTCGACGGTGCGCCTGAGCTGCTGCAGGATCAGGTTGTCTTCAGAGCGGCCAGCCGCTGACGTCCGCAGTTTGATGTGGGCTGGGTCGGCGGTGGATGGCTGACGACAAGCTCATCGTTCACTCCCGATCGCGTCCGATCTTCTGGCGATCCGGTAAACCTGCGCAGGCGGCGCGTTTGCGAAGACCCATTCCATAAACGTCGCCTCAAGCCCGATCCGGTCGAGAACGGTGTCAGGTACTGGGCACCGCCAGCCGTAAGTGAACTGATAGACGGCTCCTCCCGGCCGAAGAATGTGAAAAGCGCCGTACAGAATGGCGAACACACGCCAAGCCGGCATAGTAGAAAGCGGGAGGCTGCTGATCACCGTGCCTATTTTTTCCCCGTCAAAGGGATTGCATCGCCGCAACTCCGTTGCGTCGATATCCAGCAACGCGGCAGCGGGGAACTGCCGACGTAGCACGCGGGCAAGGGACGCAGCGTTTTCGACGAGCGCAATGCGCTGCTGAGGCACGCCGCGTATGATAAGCTGTCGGGTGAAGACACCGGTTCCGGGCCTAAGCTCAACCACCGGAGACTGCGCAGAACCTATTTCGCGAGTCATTGCCACTGCCAGAGCTCTCCGGGAAGGCACGAGCCAGGCCGTCCGGAAGGTATCCGACATCCAGGTTCGAAATAGAGTAGTAGGATCCAACATTGCGGAGCTCCGCATACCGACAGGCAGTATTTGTTATCCGTAAGCCTAAGGCGGAAAACGCCGATCAGGCAGCAGAGTTAAGGGCTGGTGCTGGCCGGAAAGTGTCGAAGGGGTAGCGCGGGAGTTAGTACGGAAGTCCTAGAACCTATAGCCCGCCATGAGCATCCCTGAAGGCTGCACTGTTTTCCGAACAATCGGACTGTCCTTCGCGTCGCCCGTGAGGAAGCCAACCCCTGCCTGCCCGCGCACAAACCAGTTTTGCGATGCCATGTACGTTACCGAAGCTTCGATATCGAAGCGCTTAAGCCCTGCACCTGCATCGTACTGCCGCAACCCCGATCTTGCCGACTGCAGAGCAGTCACCCCAAAGTAGCTTTGCATGTGATTTTTGTCTGCGAAGGTCGCCGACGCGCCCGCAGAGAGAATAAATGCGTTGTAGTGATGGGAAACGTTTGCGCCGATTTGACCAATCAGACCGTCACTGCCCCCGAACGTCCTGTCGACAGATGTATAAATTTCCATCGGCCCCATTTCGTATGAGATCTGCGCTCCGACGACGCCGCCGCCGTCAATGTCACCGAGGCCTTTCAGGTGCTTGGAGTCCTTTTCCTTTCGCGCTCCGCCTATGTCATAGCCGCCCTTCACCGAGACCTTGAAACCGTTGGATTCTAGCACATCGATGCTCAGGCCGCCCGGATCAATGGTAAGACGACCAATGGTTGCGGAGATCATCGGTAGCGGGACGAGTTCGAACTCATCGGATCCTTCGTATTTTGGCGCGTACATAGCTCCGGCGGCAAGCATCACGTTCCAGTCGGCAAGCTTCTGGCGTATGGGGCCGTACCGTCTCTCGTCGACAGCATCCGCAGAGGGCACTGTTGCAGCCGCTTCATTCTCGAACGGTTCAGCTGCGCCTGCTTGGAACGGCAAAAAAGCCACTGCTGAGAGGCTCGTGGCGACAAGAGCATCCCGCGAGCGGGTTGAGCGAGACTTTGTGGCTGGCATGCGAATCGTCTCCTGGGGATGGTGGAGGTATTCAAAGACGGCAAAAGGGAAGCCCGACACAGTCGTACCTCCAGCGCACGCACTATCTCGGACTACGACATTGCTTTGGGTTTAGTGATGTTAAGACATGTTGCGGCTCGACCCGTCTGGGTTGCTATGGCGGGGTAACAATCGCGCGGCCTTCGCTCAGATCACGCACATCAGGAGCCAACTAAAAACTGTGCTTTAGACGAGTTGGCTCAGCAACTGTGCTACACCGGCAATCAGCCCCAACACCAACAGCAACAGCGAGGTATTCACCGACCATTTGATGACGAGGTACAAGGGGCGGTTCGTCGACTTCAGCGCCCTGGTGCCTGCTAGGAACGGCGCGAGCCCCGCAAAGACCCTGTTAGCGAAGCCACGATGGTCTTCCGGGGTATTAGGCACCACCGTGGCTCGTGTCAGGCCTTCGTAGAAGAAATTGAACACTGCACCCACCGGGTTCAAGGGCCTTTTGACATCGCACATGAGGATGAGCCGATCGCAGTCGGTATCGTTGCGCACGAAGTGCAGGTAGGTCTCATCGAACATGATGGCCTCGCCGTCGCGCCAACTCAACTTGCGGCCATCGACATTGATAAAGCAGGCGTCGGAGTTCGGGGTGACAAGACCGAGGTGGTAGCGCAGTGACACGGCGATCGGATCGGCATGCCGTGTCAGTTGCGCGCCCTTGGGAAGATAGGCAAACATCGCTCCATGGACGCTTGGCACGCTCTGGAGGATCTGGACCGTCTTGGGGCAAAGGCGTTTTGCTGAATGGTGCTCATATCCGTACCACTTAATGTAGAAGCGGCTCCAGCCGTACTTGAAGAACGTGCGGAAGCCGACGTCATAGGTTCCCGCCGTGCCCGGTCGTTTGGTGGCGTCGAAGTAGTTCTGGCGCAGCAGTTCAAGGCCTTCCTGGCGAATGGTGTGCCAGTTTTGACGCAGCACCTCGAGTTCAGGAAAATCGGCCGGGTCGAGAACAGCCCTTGATCCGTGCGGCAGCGTTGTCATGTACAAGGCACAATTCAACGGCGAAAAAATTGGCCATCCCTTGCGGATGTATTCAGACAGGCTTTCGTAGCGAACTTCACCCCGGAAGCGGTAGACGTACACGGTGCTCGCGGCCACTAGCGTGACCATGACGACAAGAATTAGCATGAGATTTGCCCAGAATGCGCCAGTTGCCGCGATGTTGAGATGCTTCCGTTGCGCCGACCCAAGTCAGACACTTCAGAATGTGTTCATCCGAGGCGCGCTCGCACGTTCGGATGGCGGCATTAGTCCAGATTCGTCGTTGCATTGGATTTTGTGTTGTTAAGAGTTGTTTTCGGTCCAGACGATTCATCACGGACGGTCGCCGGACGACCATCCGGCCGATGAGGGCCGGAGCCAAACCTTGCTCGAAATGATCTGCTATGCTGGGAGCGTGCTTGCTATGGCCGCTTCGGCCTACGACTTTCGCCTGACATCACTCGCTGCGCGGGGGATTCCAAGCTTCAACTTTCGCGTTCGACGAATGATCAGCTAAAACGAACGTTTGGCAGCTATCACGACTTCGTCGACTAGGTCTCGTCTCAGCAAATCGATGGGAATACTGCCCTCGAGGTAAGGTGAAGGGCGAACGAGCCATGACCACGCAAGCCTTGGCTGCTTTGCCAGCGCGAACACTTCAGGTATTCCGGCAACGGGTCTGCCGTCAACGAACTGGGCCAGCGGGAACACGTGCCGGCCGAGGCCCTTGCGCAATGCGATAACCTGGTTGCGTTTCTGCCAGCGGTGCAACGTCGATCTCGGAATCTGCAGATTTTCCTCGAGGTATGTTGGCCCGACAACCGCGCCTGCCCAGTCTTCAAGACGCATCGTGGCAACATCGGCGAGTCGCCATCGCGTCAAATAGGGTTCAGACTCTCGCCCCGCATTCACTCGCGCCAAATCGGCATTTGTTTGTTCAGACGGCCCTGTGCCCCTGGATACATTGTCACGAAGAAACTCCGTCTTGCGCCTGAATTCGGTTACGGGCTCGAAGTAGGTAACAGAGTCCGGTTCGCGCGTTGCGCCGCCGAGCTCGCTTTCGTTTCCCGAGCTTGCCACCGCACCTTCTATTACCTGCCTGACGTCCGTAGTCTCGTGATCATAGGTCACCATGCAACCCCAGCGATACGGGCTTGGGCCTCCGGGATGATCCGCGCAACGGAAACTGTCCGCGCTGATAACACCCGGAACCTTCATCACCTTGTCGCGATACAAATATGCGCGCTGATCATCATCGGAGCCCATCAAGGCTTTAGTCAGGATGATCAGCTTACGAGAGCTCATAATCGGACCTCTATTGCGATTTAGGTGGAAACCTTTTTAAAATAACGGTCTCAATTGCTTTTTAAAGCAATAATTTGTTTGAATAGATTTAGAAATATTTTCGGATATTTCCATTCTTTTCGATTTTGATCGAGCGTTTCCACCATTGCCTCTCTGACCTAGAGCGCCTCAGATGCCGTTGCTTTGCGGCGATTGAACGAGAGGGCCGGGCCCCTGGTCGAGCGCTACCGCGATCTGCCTTTTCTCTACTACCGCGCAGCGCCGGAAAGCTAATGCAGTCCGACGGTCATGCGAAAAGCCGGAAAGAAAACGGTCCGCGGCGCCCGCCGCGGACCAAGCCAGACCAGACGAAATCTAGAACGAGCGCTGCATGCGAAGGATACCGCCGACACCATCGGTCTTGGCGTGATACACGCTGGCACCCTTGTTGTAGTAATCGACTTCTGCCGTGGCGGTGAGGCCGGGGACGAGGTCGTAGGCAACGTTGGCAGCGACACCGAGGGTCTTGACTTCGTCATACGAGGCCTGGAGGTTGAACGAAGTCTTCTCGTTGAACTTGTAGGTGCCACCACCCCAGACTGCCCACTCGCCATCCCATAGCTTGTAGAAGTTGTGAGCAGCATTCGAGTCCGAACCGTAGCCGCCGATAACAAACAGCGACAGTTCGTCGGTGGCGTTCACGTCCAAGCGAACTTTGCCCGCCACTTCTTCATAGTTGCTGTCATAGGCGATGACGCCAGTGACCGCCCCAGCCCTGCGTGTACTTCACGCCGCCAACGACATGCGGGACATAGCTGTCGATCGTGTCGGCGCCAGCGCCCTCTTCGAGCGAGACCACGGCCGAAAAGCCGTTGCCAGCGTCGAAGTAGTACTGGATGACGTTGGTGTCGAACGAGCCGTATGGGACGATCGTGTCGTCGATGACGTTGCCGGCGTAGCCGATGAACGTATCGAAGGCTGATTCGTCCTTACCGACGCGAAGACCACCGAGCTGCATTCAGGCGAAGTTCAGCGATACGTCCTTGTTCCTGCCTGCCAGCCAGCGCCGCCAACCAACGGGCCAGCACCATCCGGGTCAGCATAATCGCCGCTGCTGTTGCCGAAGTTGAACCGGGTCTCGGTGTAGGTCTTCAAGGTGCCCATCTCGGTTTCCTGACCGGTGTAGGTCCTCAGCGTGAAGCGGGCCTGCTTGTAGTAGGTGTCGTTTGTTTTGCCGGTTTTGAGATGATCCGGAACGTTCTGCGCGCCCTCCCGGTCACCGACGCCGACGTCGTAGCGGATGTAGCCGCCGATGCGCAGGCAGATTTCGGTGCCGGGGATGTAGAAATAGCCAGCGCCGTAGACGTCGCAAATCTTGACGTATTGAGCAGGTTCCGGCTCGGCAACGACGACGGCGTCGGCGGCGCGAGCACCGGAAACTGCGACCAGGGCCGCAGTTGAGCCGAGAAGCAGGCTCTTGATGTTCATTTTCTGACCTCCAGTGAAGTTAAAAGGGGCTGGCCAAGATCTCAGCCTCGATCCCCGTCCACGAAGCAGCGTGACGCGCCGCCTCTCCGCAAGGGATTATCGATGGGGTCGAATTGATCAATGGTATTTTGCGATCTTGTGACGACAATTACTAAGTATATGCACTCATGTTGCGTAAATATCACCTATTTCGGCACGAATTGTACTTATAATCCGCGTGGAACTGATGGCACATTTGCAACGTATGTTACGATTTTACATTTCATCGTGAAATACTCTTCTCCCGCAGCCAGTTCACGATGTTTGGTCGTTCGGGAGAAGGCCTCCTATGCAATCGCGTCCGTTAGCGCGCGGAAATATGCCCAATGAAGCAATTTCGATCGGGTCGGGCCGAGACAGGCGCTGGGCAGGTTTGGCTGGCGAGGGAGCAGCCCGACAGTTGCGCAGTGACCGAGCGCGCCGGCCTCGGCATAAGGCAAGCTCACCGATCGCCGTGGCCATGTCGGTTGCCGATGGAACTTTTGACCGGAGCGAACCCGCCACGGTGGCCGGCAACAAAACTTCACCGACCGCCTTGGTTTTGTCCCGCTTTTGACATCGCCAGGATCTCGGCCGCGGCTACGTTCGAATGCGATAAAGACGGAGACCGTTTATGGCCCATGACGATCTAAAGCGGGCAGACATCCTGAAAGACCCACTCATAAGACAGATGATGCGTGCGGACCGGGTCTCTTTGAGAGAGATGAAGAAACTGCTTCAGGATGCGGCGGCGCGGTCGCGCCGGTGTCATGGCAAGGACGAGCCCTTGCGGACGCAGGAGACGCCGCCCTCACCGCGATAAGACTTTGAACGCGGCTGTCAAACGTCACGCATCCTGCGTCCTGCTACGTGGTCGACTGCCTGCCCTTGGCGAGCGCCTGCCGCGTTGAAGCCTGTCGTTGCATCTCGTCAGTCTTGCTGTTTTTGAGCGGAACAACCTGCTCCGGCGGCAACGATATAGTTGCCCGTAGCCCATGCGGCGATATGTTCTCGAGCAACAGCGAGCCACCATGGCTCTTTGCGATCTCATCCGCGATCGAAAGACCCAGACCAAAACCGCTGTTGGTATTCGAGGATCTGGCCTCATCTGCCTTGAAAAAAGGCTCTAGAGCCTTCTCGTGGAGACCTTCTGCAAGGCCGGGGCCATCGTCTTGCACAACAATGGACACTTTGCTTGGCGGGAAATTGGACAATTGGACATGCACGATCTTGCCGAATCTGACGGCATTTTCCACGATGTTGGTGACTGCCCGCGTCAGCCCTTTCTGCTTGCATGAATATCCGAATCTCTCGGGGCCGACGTAAATCACTGTGTGTCCAACATCGGAGAACCCGGCAACGATTGTCTTTATCAGGGCCGCAATATCAACTTTTCGAAGCGGCTCGTCGCGGGCCGTGCTGCTCAGATACTGGAGGCTTTCCTCGATCATCGCTGTCAATGTAGCGATATCGTCAAGCATCGCTTGTTTGGACGGGATCTCCTTTGATCGCTCCACGCGCATTCTTAGCCGCGTCAGTGGCGTTCTCAGGTCGTGGCTCACTGCGGTCAGCATCCGCGTGCGGTCATCAACCATCTTGCGAATTCCGCGCCGCATGTCGTTAAGTGCCGTTGCGAGGGTGCGAAGCTCCTTGGCGCCTGCGACAGTGAACAACTGCTCCTCGTTGCCGTCGAGGCGCAGGCTCTTTGCAGCCTCGGCGAAGCGGACGAGAGGCGACGTGATCACGCCGCCGATATAGAGGACCAGCAGAAGCATCGGCAGGATCAACATCAGAATCTTGGCAATGAGTTCGACAATCGTGCCGAACACGGCTGGATAGGTATCGGCGTCAGAGAACCGGACCAGGAGGCCGCGCTTTGCGTCGACACGCACCGCCAGGGCATTGTGTTCAGCATCCTGCGGAACAACCGTGGCCTCAAAGTCAGAGGGCAGCACGTCGCGGAGATCATCGGCGATGAATTGCATATTCCCTTGGTGGCTGCTTGCGACGTTAAGATCAGGCCACGGTAAAACGCTCATCTCCAGACCGGTGGGAGCGCTCGCGCGCAGCAGCTTCTCGGCGTCGGCATCGTCCGCGCTGTTTCTGAGTTGCTCTACGATCAATTCGATCTGCGTGCTTCTGACCGCCACCACTTGCTTGGCCTGGAAGATGTACGGCTCCGGCAAGAGCGCGACAACGCTAAGGAGCACTGCCGGAATAGGGATCGCGGCGAGCACGACGAACTGGAGCCGAATGGGCGCCCGTCTGAACCGACCGATCATATGGCTACCGAGACCTCCGGAGTGAAGATGTAGCCTCCCAGCCGCACTGTCTTGATGAAAGTGGGCTGGAACTGTCAGGAATTCTGTGCGCGAGGCCGGTTTCGTCATTGGCTGACGAACCTTTCGCCGAAGACGACGGCGAACTGGGTC
>NZ_JAMYOU010000059.1:0-14820 GCF_040319995.1 Mesorhizobium sp. M0815
CTTACTGAAATCCCTGTCCCGAACTTACTGAAATCCGTGTCCGCGACTTACTGAATTCCTTGTCCGGGACTTTGCGAAACCCGCAGCCGGTTTGCGCAAGCGGCTGCGGGAACTGGCCGCCGAACGCCGGCGCTTTGGCTACCGTCGGCTGCACCTGATCCTGAAGCGCGAAGGCGTGGCGGTGAAACTGGAAGAAGCTCTATCGCCTCTATCGCGAGGAGCGGCTGACGGTGCGCAAGCGAGGCGGCCGCAAGCGGGCATTGGGCACCAGGGTGCCGATTGCGATCCCGCAGGGCGCCCATCAGCGCTGGAGCCTCGACTTCGCCTCCGACACGCTGACCGATCGCCGCCGCTTCCGGAGTCCTGTGCGTCATCGACCGATTTAAGCCGGGAGCGCCTGGCCACGGTCGTCGACAACTCCATCTCGAGTGAGCGTGTCGCCCGGGAACTCGACATCCCCCAGCATCGTGGCTACCCCTGCATGATCGTGTCGGACAACATCCTAAGCGCGGAAGGAAAGGGAGCCTGCAGTCAAGGTCTCTCTGTTCGTCAGCATGCTCTTGCTGCGTGACGTTGGTCAAGTCGTCGAACCAGGCGGCTCCCACCGGCAAGGGAAAAGGTCTCGTCCATAGCAAACACAGGATACACGAAGGCGGCCCTCGCCGTTCCTCAACACGAGCTTCTGATCCAGGCGGAAGACCCGAATATTTTTTACAGGGTCATCGATCTAAGAGCGGTTCACGACTTGACGGAATCGAAGGCGATTCCGGATTGGTCGGTTTCCAGATTCAAGATGCTGGCTGCATTGGAGGCCAGCAGACCCGACCTCTTTCCAATGATCTTCGCGAGCGAGTTGTGGCGGCGGTTTTGAGTGGGGAGAGCCGCCGGTCGGCCGCGAAACGGTTCGGCATTGCGGATTCGACGGTAGTGAAGACGCTCTGAAGGACGAAAGTCTGGCGCCGGCCGCCTTGATCATCTGCCGGATGCCGCCGACTTATGGCTTCCGAGATTATCCATCACGACGATGTCGCCGGGCTTCAGCACGGTGATGAGCTGCTGCTCGACATAGGCTCGGAAGCATTGGCCGTTGATTGGTCCGTCGAAAACGCAACGTGCCGCGAGCCGATCCCAGCGCGCCGAGGAAGGTCAGTGTGCGCCAGTGGCCGTGCGGAGCCAAGCCGCGCAGCCGCTTGCCCTTCGGCCCCCAACCTCGCAGCGGAGCCATGTTGGTCTTGATCCAGGTCTCTTCGATGAAGATCAGGCACTGCGGATCGAGGCCGGCCTGCCAGGATCGCCATCGTCGGCGCCTGCGAGCAATCTCAGCAATCAGCGCGCGCCTGCTCAAGGGCGAACAGCGTTTTTTTTGAAGCTCAGGCCTTCGCGGCGCAGGAACAGCCACACCGCGCGAGACCTTGACCCCGCGACCGGCCAGGTACCTGCCGCCCTACTCTCCGGACATCAATCCGATCGAGCAGGCCTTCGCTAAGATCAAACACTGGATGCGCCAAGCGCAGAAGCGTACCGCCAAGGACGCTTGGCGCCACATTGGTCACCTCGTCACAACGATCGAGGCCGCCGAATGCAATAACTACTTCGCAAACGCCGGATACGTTTCCGTGAACACGTAAAAGGCTCTAGAGGGTCATCGAGGCAATCCCTTCAGGCCCTAGCTGACCGAGGTTCTTCCACTGGCACCCCGCCCTTCAACGAAGGGCGGTAGTCGGAACCACCTTTGACGACGGCGTGCACAACACGCGCCATCTTGGCGGTAATAGGTCATTGCCTTGCGGCGCAGATCGGGATTGCCGCATCCCTCGCGATGTAGCGTTCGAAGTTATGACGGAAGCCGTTCTCGCGCTGGCGGATGACGACTGGTCCGGCGATCCCGGGCTGCGGCGCAACCGAGCATTGCCGAATTTGGAAAGGCGGGGTCTGGCCTCGATATTGGCCTGACTGCTGTGTCGAGAGGTTCAGTCCGCAGTACTTTAGAAACTGGCGATGATGACCGAAACGGCGAAGATCGCCGGCTTCGCCAATGACGGTCAATGCGTTGATCGGTCCGATGCCCGGGATTTGTCGCAGGAGTTGATAATCCTGGCTGTGCCGCAACAGCTCGTCGGCCTGCACTTCGATCTCATTGCGTTGCCGGGTCAGCTGCGTGCTTCGTCAATGACCATCCGGAACATGCGAATGGCAGGCGCATCAAGCGGCAGCGGCAGTCCGATCGATGAGCGCGCCATCTCGTGAATATCTATCAGAATCTGTGTTTTGCTGACCTTGCGGCCGACGACATCCCAAACTGCTGTCACAAACTCCCTCCTTCGTCAGCGCCGTGATACTTGCTGGGTTGGAAAGGCATGGAGGAAGGCGAAGAACCAATCGCTGCGGCCGTTTCCCCGGAAGCGATCGATCTCAGAAAAATATATCGGTAGGTAGTGCGTCAGGATACGGTGCTGGATCTGGGTCTTGGCCCTGGCGATCGCTTCAAGTGTCTTCGACAGTTCCTTCACGTCGTCGATGCCGGCCCGCGGCGGATCATGTAGAGCTGCGTCGCCTGGATCCTGAGCATTGCTGGATCACCTTTGCATCCTTTGGAGCGGGTGTTGAGGACCAAAAGGCGTGCCGGCGCCTGTGGCCTGGTGCTTCGATCAGAACTTCATTGCGCACCTTGGGAATGTCGATCGCTACGAGCACCGCGGCGGCGGGTGTAGAATCTGAAGTGGTCATGGTCGGTCTCTCCGGAATGGGTCGTGAACATTCACATTCTAGAGAAACTTTGACTGGCCATGGCCGCCTCACGAGGGTCGTCGGCGGTCTTGTTTATCAGTTCCCGTTTTTTCAGATCAACTTGGAGTCCTTTGAATATCGCAAACAGTTGGATTCGTCGTGACCCTCCGTGCCAAACTGCGGGCAACGCAATATTGCAATAGATTCTTCAAACAAGTTTACAGAATATTTGCAACTGCAGATCTCTGACGATGGTACCTTCATCGCAAAGTCTGAGGTCAAGCACGGCTGAAAAGCTGTTGCTGATTGCGCTCGGACCGCCGCACATTACACAACTTCGGGGTTGACATCCAATGGCAAGAAGAGCGCTCATCCTGATTGAAGGCGTTTCAGATTTCGCGGTCACGGGTGCGCTATACGTCCAAGCAGCCCAGCGTCTCGGTCTTTATCCAATTACGCTGTCAACTGATCCAGCTCGCTACGACTATCTTGCGGGGGAAGGGGTTGAGGCAATCCGAGTCGACACAGACAATCTCGATGCTCTGATCCGGGAATGCTCCCGGCTGCGTGAGACCTATGATATTTCTGGCATTACGGGCGCCAACGAGTCGACCTATGCGACAGTCGGCAAGCTCTGCCGGCATTTTGATCTACCGGGGCCGAACCCTGCATCGATCGAACGATGCTGCGACAAATTCGCTCAACGTCAGCTTCTAGCTGAGGCCGATGTTCCAATACCCGCTTATCGCGTGGCAGCGAATGCGACGGACATAAAAAGCTCTGCCGCAGAGATCGGCCTGCCGGTGATTCTTAAGCCGGCCGTAGGCAGCGGCAGCAGCGGTGTCCGATTGTGCCGCAACGTCGATGAGTTGGCCGAACATACGGCCTATCTGTTGGGCGGGAAGCACGTATGGCAGTCTTCGCCAAGGATACTGGTCGAGGAATTCGCACAAGGCCCCTTTTATAGCGCTGACATAATGGGCAATGAGGTCATTGGGATTGAGGCCGCTGACTTCGACCGTCCTCCGCATTTCGTCTTCCGCCAGTTGAGCTTTCCGGCCCCTCTGACTGATGATGACCATGAGCGCATTGTCGAAGTTTCGCTGAGTTGTTTGCGAGCTCTTAACCTTGGCTGGGGGCCAACGAACGTTGAACTCCGATGGACGAAGCGCGGCCCAGTCGTCATTGAAGTCAATCCGCGTCTTGCTGGTGGGCCCAACCCTAAACTGGTTCAGCTGGCTTACGGTATCGATCTCATCACCGAGCACATCAAGCTTGTCATCGGCGACGAATGGAATTTGTGCAAAAGGCATTCGCAAACTGCGGTCGCGCGGACCCTGGTTCCTGGTCGCGACGGCACCCTCGATTGGATTGGTGGCGACCTCCAGGCAGCTGCTATACCAGGTGTCGTCGAGGTCAAATTATATGTTGGACCCCATACGCCGATCGTCAGGAAAGGCGATTGCCGAGACTCTATCGGATATGTCATCGCCGCTTCACCCGACCTTGCACAGACCAAGGCGATACTTCAGCAGGCTGTCGACCTAATCGGCTGGTCGATCACACCATTTCCGACCCCTGGCGAGCAGGAACAATCTGCGGCCCCTTGCCTTGCTTCTCGGACTGATGGAAAAAGTGGTTTACGGAAGCGATGAGGTATTCGTTTCAAGTAGCTGCACGCACATGGCCCGATCAGTCCCCCTCATGCCCCGTCAAATCTCGAAGTCGCCGAGTGCAGCATCGACCGCCTCGCCAAGTCGCTCCACGATCGTGTCGATCTCATGAGGCACGACGATGAAAGGGGGCGCGATCAACACATGGTCACCACACGCACCGTCGATCGTGCCGCCCATCGGATAGACCATCAAGCTGCGCTGCATTGCCTGGCGCTTGATCTTCGGGTGAAGTTTTAGGCCCCGAAGCAAACGGCTCCTTCGTGCCGCGGTCGGCGACGAGCTCGATCGCTTGGAAAAGGCCGCGGCCGCGAATGTCGCCAATATAGGGATGGTGCGGAAGCGCGCCTGCAACTGCCCGGAAAGATGAGCTCCATCGTCTTAGGACATTGTCGAGCAGGTTGTCACGACGGATGACCTCCTCCAGAGCAAGCGCGGCGGTCGCCGCCATGGGATGCCCCATGCAGATGTGGCCGTGCTGGAATAGCCCGAGCCATTCGCGAAGGCATCAAAGATGTGGCGGCACCGCACCGATCGACTGGCAGCCGCGCCGAGCCCCTTGCCAACGAGTCATGAGATAGGGAACGATGCCTTCCTGCTCGCAGGCGTGCAGCGCGCCGGTGCGGCCCATGCCGCACATGACCTCTAGGATGAGAAGCGCGACATAGCGGTCGCAGATCGATGGGCTTGAAATAATCCGCGACGGCGGCACGGCGCCAGCCGTCGCGCCTACCACCGTCTCGTCGACGAAGGCGATCACCTTGATCGGGCCCGAGCTCCAGGATCGTATCCTCTAGCGCCTGCGCAGCCCGGGCGGCAGGAGCGACGCGGTCTAATACCTTGGGGGAACGTGCCTGTTCTCTACGTGCTCGGACGCCATTCGATCGGAACACATCGGACCCGATCGAACTCTTGCCGTCCCTTGCTTCCGATCCGTCCCGTTTCCGCCATTGGAGCCTCTGCGCCGTCGCCCGGCACGAGGCAGCATGCGTCGTCGCAGGCGCATTGCTCGGCGGCCATGTCCGCGTTGGCTTCGAGAACAATCTTGGAGGCCTGACGGCACACTTGCGGCAAGCAACTCCGATCTCGTCTGCCTGACGGCGGCAATTCTCGTTGCTGCAGGAAAGAAGCCTATCTCAGCGCACAACTTCGTGAACTATGGGCAGAGACCGAAGACTAGTGGTCCCAGCCTGACATAAGAGTCCGGAGCGGAAATTCCCTTTTGCGAGTGTCCAGCGCGGTCTGGTTCATACGCATAGGAAACATGGTTCACCGTTGTTGCCCGATCGCCAACGCCTGATCGCCCTCACGAAGACGGAGACACGTCTGGCGCGCCGAGATCATCCTGTTGAGCGCGATGGCGTCGGTACAGTCGAGATCATGCGGCAAACCGGCAAAGTCGAAGCGATGCGAGTTGCGATCGCAGCAACGCCTCGCGTAAAATGAGTTCGAAGGGGTCGTTTGCGCGACAAGACGCCCACCGCCATTAGCTTCTCAATCAACGATGTTCAGACTCTACACGTGAAGCAGCAGGCGATTGACCGTGCAGCCGCAACTAGATCCGCAGACGAACTCGCCAGCCCTTTACCTTCGGGGAGCTGAGATTGCAAAAGGAGGATTCCTCCTGAGGCGCCGAGCGCAATCACGAGATTCTCAGCCAGTCGTTTTGCTTTGACTTTATGCGACGGATAAACGGTTACAGATCGTGTCCCTGCAATCGGCATGAAGTGAGTTTGCGCAAAGAGCGCGATGGGCATCGAGACCAAGAAGTGACGGTTCAGGGGAGCGGAGCCGACCGGTAACTGCCCTTGCAGCCACTCGCCGAATGTGCCGCAACAAAGAGCGTCGTTAGAATGAACCTTGGCTTCTGTCCGTCCTCCGCGATGATCTGGGCCGCATCCGCGCCGTCGGGTACATTGCCTTCTCCGATCGGCACCATCCTGCTAGGCGTCGATAAACCTGACGAACGGTTCGAACTAGTTACCTTTCCGGTAGTGGCCATAAACGATGCGATTGCTTCAGAAAGCAGGCACTTGGTGAAATTACTCTCTTCTGCAGAGAGCAGGAAGAAATTGACGTCCGGTTTGTTACTCCATAGAGAGTTACAATAGTATATTGTCAAACGTAGAAAGTTTTCGATCTGATCGAACAGAGGGATGCGTGCGCGAAAAGCTCTATGCCAATGTCCAAGACGTTGCGTCAGAGCGAAGATTGGACGCCGGGGTGCCAGACTACCAAAGTTGGTAGTTCCATCCGAGTGTCTAAACACGCTACTTTTTGGGTGCGGGATGCTGGTGGAGAGGATCCAAGAGGCTAGGCGCTCCGGCGCTACGAGACGCTTTCAAGGCGTTGGAATCCACCTTAATGGCCGAACGCCCTTGATACGCGTCCTTCACTTTAGAACGCCAACTCGGCCCTTCGCTGTCGCAGATATGGGTTACTGATCAAGCATAGGAGCAATTTATGGAAAAGTCTCTCATGCCGATTCTGTCGGGCCCTGATCGTCCGACGCGCTTTGGGAATGCCAAGATAAGTGATGTCATCGCGCAAACGTTAGGCCGATCGTCATCTCGCGTGGCTGTCCGGACGGTGGGAAATACCAGCATATCGTATCGAGAGTTGTCCAGAATCGCCGAAGATATTGGAGGACGACTCAGCACGCTTGGCGTCAAAGCGGGCGATGCGGTTGTTGTTAAGCTGCCTCGCTCTATTGAGTGTGTCGCCAGCATTCTAGCAACGCAAATGATGGGCGCGGCTTTCATGTCGATGGACCCATCGGAGTCCAACCAGCGTGTCCAGCACGCGTGCGAGAGTACTAACGCTAAGGCCATCATCTCTCAGAGCCGGGATGAATCCATCAATATTGATCGTCTCGAGATGTACGGCACCGCAGATGCACCGTTTTCGAACATCGCGTACATCATGCACACCTCGGGAAGCACCGGCATTCCGAAGGGTGTTCCCGTGTCCCAGAGCGCCCTCCTCAATCTGGTCGATTGGTATATCGACATGATCGCCTTCTCCGAAAGCGCGAGCATTTCTCATCTTTCGCGGCCCTCATTTGACTTTTCCATCCCAGAGCTGTTCGTGCCCTTCCTCACCGGCGGAGCAATGGTGCTGCCGAAGACGCAGATGGGAACGCAGATCGTCCAGACTATCGAATTCTTGGCCCAGAGCGACACCAAAATAATTCAGCTGGTTCCAACACTTCTGCGACGGTTCCTCGGGACATTGGAGCGCCTGCCCACCCTGGCTCGTCGTTTCAAGCAGCTCAACTATGTCGTGTGCAACGGGGAAGTCTTGCCGGATATACTTCGCCAGAGATTTTATGCCACACTGCCCAATGTCACGCTGATCAACAGCTATGGGCCGACAGAATGCTGCGTGGCTGTCACCTATCATTATTGTCGCCCCGAGGATGGAGATCGCCCGATGTTGATCGGGGGTCCCGCGCCAAATGTTGATGTGTTTGTTCTAGACGAGAAGCAAGACGAGGTGGGATTTGGGGTAGAGGGCGAGCTCTGGCTGGGAGGTGTGCAGACCGCATCCGGCTATGTTGCAAATCCAATCGAGTCGGAGAGCCGCTTCGTGGAATTTACCACGCATCGCGGTCGCCAGATCCTATACCGGACCGGAGATTATGGTGTGGCGCGAAGTGAGGCCGGACTTCAGTTTCTTGGACGAAAGGATGGTCAAATAAAATACCGGGGCGTACGGCTGGAGAAGGGAGAAATCACCAACGCGGTCGAGCGCATAGGATTGTGTGTGGATTCGGCCGTTATTTTGATCGATGGCGAAGGTGATTCAGACCAGCATCTAGTCTGTCTTGTGACGCCTGAGTATGCCGATGTGGACGAGCTTTCCCGCCGGTTAGTGCAGGTGCTGCCGGGTGATCGTGTTCCGCGGCTCTTCGTTGCGCTTGCCGAGCTGCCGTATACGCGCAATGGAAAGCTCAATGAATCCGCGCTCGCACGAGCGGCAAGGGAGGCGCTTAGCGCAGCCGGCAGTCGCAGCCAAGAGCCGGTTGAAACCAGAATCTCGTCGTATCTTGAATGTCTGCTCCGAGCCGTCTGCGTCGTTACGCGACGGGTGGTCGAGCCCACGTCAGTCATCCGAGAATGTGCGATTGATTCACTGACCTTTCTGGAAATTCAGCTGGAGTTGGCGGGAAGTGGACTCATGTTTTCCCGCGATGTTTACGACGACCAGGACGCGTCACTGGAACAGTGGGCAACCTACCTCCAACGCATCGAATGTGGCACGACCGGACCTGCCGAGACCCCCGGAACATCTGTCCCGGTTGTTCGCGTAGCTGATGCGACCCAAAGATTCCGAAGTGAGCTTAGCGAAGTCGTCGACTACATTGAGGCGCACGCTCCGAAGACGATCACAGTGCATTCATCTCTTATAGCTCTCAAGAACGTCGCGCCGGAAAGGATTGGGCCAATTCTCCTTGAGGCGATTGAGCGTCTATCCGCCTCCGTGACGGTCCTTCTCCCGGCTTTTACCCTGAGCTATTGCGACACGCACTATTATCATTGGAAAGAATCAAGTTCGGAAACTGGCGTCCTCGGACACTTGGTTTTGCGAGAACTGTCGGCCTGGCGCACCAAACATCCCGCATATTCAATGATCGTCGTTGGCCCCAAGGCGGCAGAGCTTTCCGAGGAAGAGTGGTGGCGATACAGCCCATTCGGGGATGACTCGATCTTTGGCATGATCAGCCAGCTCGGAGGCTCTGTCATGTGCCTCGGTACGTCTGTTGCTAGCCACGTGCACCGCTGCGAATTTTTAGCCCATGTGCCGTACATGAAGACGATCGATGTCGAGGGTGTCGTTGACTTCGGGGCGGGGCCCCTTAACGCCTCATCATCAATCTACGTCCGCGATGTCGTGGGAAGGCCAGAGCACAGATTTCTTCCGCGCAATGTCGGCCGCGACGTTCATGAATTGAAGGACGTCATGCGTGACTTCGCGTTGGGCGGAACCTACGCCAAGCTCGTCAGCGTGAGAGACATGGAGTCCATTTTGGTTCCCGCCATGCGCAATGAGCCATATGGCTTTCTCCGGGAACAGTGCAGGGACGAGGCCCGCCGCGCGTATCCGATGAAGAAGTCGCCCGGAGAGCTATCAACTCATGTAAACTCATCTAATTTGGAGGCTGCAAAATGACAACGCGGATATTGGGCATGGTCGAGCTTGACCAAAGGCGGCTGGCAGACGATCTGGCCACCTTGGCAAAGTCAAGGTTCTCAAGCGAATATTCGGACTTCGCCTGCGGAAGATGGGAATTCTGCATGCTCCGCAATCAATCGGGGAAGGAGGAGGAGGAGAGGGTGGTCGCCCACGACACCCCAGCGGTGGCAACGCCTCTGGGCCAATCCTTGCAGTATCTCAATGAGTTGCTGGAGACTCACTTTGAAAGGGACTCCATACGTTATGCGCGGATCATACGTATATCGGAAAATGCTTGCATCATTCCTCACCGTGATTACTTAGAGCTTGATGGGAACTTCGTCAGAGTGCACTTGGTTATAGATACGAATGCGAGATGCTATAATACAGAAGAGCATAAGATCTTCCAAATGAGACTAGGTGAGATCTGGTTTCTTGATGCCAGTCTGCCACATAGCGCAGGATGCTTCTCCAGCACGCCAAGGCTGCATTTGGTGGTCGACATTGATGGGGCTCGTGTCCCCGAAGGCGTTGTACGCAACGTCGAGCAGCCATTGGCAAGAATTGCCGTGATTGATGTCCGCAAAGAGTGGACCAATGAAGCGCTCGAATGCATCCTGGGATTTTCTGAGATTATCAGCGAGGCCAATTATCGAGAGATTGTCGCAATTCTGGCAAAGATTCACTTTTTCTACAAGGTCGACTGCCAGGCTATGTATGGCTGGCTGAACGAAATATGCCGACGTCGCGGGGACCCAGCGCTCATTGAAAAAAGCGTCTCGCTCGAGCGATTTTATCTCGCCGATCGTGCAGCTGGGGAGGTCATGCTGTATTGATTGGCGTCATGACTTTTGGGGTGATGAGGTGGACCGCCTCGGAGTGCCAGGAGCTTCTTTGAGGCCGCGCCTTTCGATCCTAGATTAGTTTCCGTCCATAAACGTCGGCATTTCGCAGCATTTACGATGGTCTGTGTGCGGCGGGAAGCGCCGTTGACGGGTATGGACAGGGTTAGGAAGGTTTGATCATCGACAAAATGCCGCGCTCGGCACGATCAGACGCACACCATTGCGGGCGGCGCAGCCAGCGAGACAGCGGCGATGCCGAGCTGGTATCAGGTCGGCCTGAGGCGAGTGAAGAGGACGAGGTTGTAGGCCACGACCGAGGACCAGATGTAGGTCTTGAAGTGATCAAGGCCGCGCCAGGTGCGGCGCGTAAGTCGGTAGGCGCGTTTGAGGCAAGAGATGCCAGCTTCGATGCCGGCACGGAAGTTGCGTAGCGATAGACCCACTTGCTGCGGACCATGTCTTCGATCCTGAGGCCTGCTTCTTGTGGGCCACGCCGCGAACCTTGCAAGGCAAGTTTGGCTGGATTGTCAATGACCACTGAATCGGGACCCTGGTTTTTCGCGCAAAAGGGGCTCTGACGCACTCTCGCTGCGGCCACAGCCTAAGTTGTAGACGAGGCGCGCCTGGAGCAGATCAATCTTGGCGCGGCCGTACATTTGCCGCTTGATGAGTGGCCTTCGGTCTGGCCATTCGACCACGGAGAGATAATGGCGTTGCGGACTGCGGCGATGTCCTTTTCGACCCCGTTTGCAAAGAAGCCGACGAGGGCTTGCCTTCGCGCCGTCCAGCCAAGCGCCCAGTTTTGCGACCGCCTTTGATCGGATCATCTGCTGAAAGTCGTCGATCAGCGTTCGCGGGTTGACGAGGTCAGGAACATTGCTCTCGATTGCCGCGATCAGAACAGCGTCCGAGTTGGACAGGTCGTCACGCGCCAGCGTCATGAGCCTGGCGATGCTTCGTGCCGAAGGCGTGCGGGCAAGTGCGCTTTGATCGATCCTTTCAGCAAGGCGTCTGCGCCGCGCCCAGTCAAAGACGACGCCGATCTGGCCACGAAAGCCTTTTTTGCGCATTTCGCGCCAGAGCGCCGAAGTATTGCGCGCGCCTTGGTCCCAGCGGCCGTCAAGCCAGGGGAGCCATTCCTCGAGCGAACTCTGCCGGACGCGGAACATGTCGGAGACTGACCGCGCAGGACGCGTCGGACGAGCTTGCGGCTATGTCCGGTACGTTTGACGATCTGCTTGATCGGCACACCCTGCTTCGACAATTCCAGAATGGCCTCGTTTGTCTCCTGGCGACGCAGATATCCTTCATATTGCAGCCATTCGGCATAGGTGAGAAGCTTTGGATCGATGATGGTGCTGCCGACGGTCTTTCGGATATGCCGCATGGACTTGCTGACTGCATCACGGAAAGCGCGGCTGGCGTTTTCCATCAGATGCCAGCGGTCGGCCACCTGATCGGCCATGAATCAGGGCCTTGGCGATCGCCTCGCCATAACCGCCACCCCGATCGCGAGCGACAGTCACAATGGAAGGATGGTTCGCCAACCAAGCCTGCGATGTCGCCTGTTCGCGATCAGGCAGCAGTGTAACTGGCCTGCGGCGCTCAAGATCGCAGACAATCGTCCCGTATCGTTGGCCGCGCCGGAACGCGAAGTCGTCGATGCCGATGATGGCGAGCTTATCGCGCGGCTGTTCCGTCCGCCGGCGCACGACACGCAACAGGGGTCGTTGCTCACCGGCGTCGTCAGGCGATCGGCAAAGGCGGCCGCAGGCCTGCCGCCCAGCGCCAGTCCCAAGTGATGAACGATCGTCTCAAGGCGTCCGGTTCTTCGCGACAACGGGCCCAATACACCGGCGCCAAACCGTTCGGCAAAAATGCGGCGGCGGCAAAGAACGGCGTCGCACCAGAAACGGCGAACCGTCACCTGCAAGACCACCCGCCGGCCAGCGATGGGCAGATCGGCGGCTTGTCGAATATATCGGCTCTGGGTCGGCGTGACTCGTCCCGCAGCACGAGCACGTTGCCGAAAGCGCCGTAGCGCGCACGTCAAGAAATACACAATCCGTGTTGATTTCGGCATGCTCGACGAGCAACCCCGCCGGCGCCAGTCTCGTCTACCCAAATCTCTGTTCCATCACGCTGATTCCTTCTCGAAAATTGCGCGACATCACCCTGCACTTGCAGCGAGATTGAGTCTGCCCCTCATTCCACGAAAAATCACAATCGGCGAGCGCCTTGCTGCGGAGCGCGGCGTGCGGGTAGCGCCGTCCACCTGTCGGCCGAATTGAGAAACTGACCCCCTGACGAAATGAACAACTGACCCCCTCGGTTATGAGAGGAGGCATGGATGACGATTGGGATTTCGGCGATTCCTGCATTGTCGAGAACGATGCAGGGAGAGGAGATGCTTGAGCCTGAAGAGGTGGCAGCGATGCTGCGGCTGCATGAGCTTGGCTGGGGGCGAAGCGACTGGCGAAGGAATTCGGGTGCGCGCGCAACACGGTGCGTCGGTATCTACGCGAGGGCGGGACTGTTCCGTTTCGCAAGCCTGTGCGGCCGACCGCGTTTGACGGGCTGGACGATTGGCTGCGGGAGCGCTTCTTCCGCCATGGCGGCAATGCCGATGTGGTGCGCCAGGAACTGGAGAGCGAACATGGGATCGTCATAGGGCTTCGTTCGGTGGAGCTTCGGGTGCAGGGTTGGCGTCGGGAGTTGAGGGCGCAGAAGCGCGCGACGGTTCGGTTTGAGGGGGCGAGCGTGTTCGGGTGCATCTGTTTGTAGCAACGCTGGGTTACTCGCGTCGGCTGCATATCCGTCCCTCGCTTCGGGAGCGCCAGGTGGACTGGTTCGAGGGGATGGAAGGAGCCTTCCTTCGCTTCGCCGGGGTTCCAACGGAAGTACTGCTCGACAACCCGAAGGCGCTGGTCGAACATCACGATGCGACGACGCGGGAGGTGCGGTTCAACATGCGGCTGCACGCCTTTGCCCGCTACTGGGGATTTACGGCGCGGGCTTGTGCGCCCTACCGGGCGCGTACGAAGGGGAAGGACGAACGCGGGGTCGGCTACGTCAAGCGCAATGCGATTGCCGGCCGCCGGTTCGAGAACTGGGCGGCGTTCGAGGCGCATCTGGACCGGTGGACGCGCGAGATTGCCGATCAGCGTGTGCATGGCACGACCGGCGTGGCTCCTGCGGAGCGCTTTGCCGAAGAGGCCGGGGCGCTTCGCCCTCTGGGCGGACGGGCGCCGTTTGGGCAGCTGCGGGATCTCGTGCGCAAGGTCCAGGCGGACTGCGCAATCGACCTGGACACGAACAGTTACTCCGTTCCCTGGCGCCTGATCGGGGAGAGCGTCCAAGTCGTGGTGCTGGGCGGCCGTGTTATCGTGCGTCACGCGGGCGAGGTGGTGGCGGATCATGCCTTGTGCCGGGGACGTCGCCAACGGATTGTCGAGCGCGCGCATCTTGCCGGCCTGGTCGGCGCTGCTGCGCCGGTACAATCGGCGGATATCGTTGCGCCTTCCGCTCTGTTGCGGCCACTAGCCGAATATGAGGCACTGGTGGGAGGCAGCTGGGGATGACGGCGCTCGATCACGAGATGTTGGTCGCAATGCTCGACCGGCTGAAGCTGACCGCGATCCGGGATCAGCTCGATACGCTGCTGGACGAAGCGGCGCGTTCGCAAATGACCTTGCGCGAGGCTTTGGCTTTCCTGGTGACGCGCGAGATCGCGAGGCGCGACGAGCGGCGCATCTCCATGGCAGGCAAGATCGCGCAGTTCCCGTTTGTTTGCGAACTCGACGGCTTCGACTTCGACGCGCAGCCGTCGCTGGATCAGCGCCAAATCCGGGGAGCTGGCGAGCTGCCGCTGGATCGCTCATGGCGACACGGTCCTGTTGCTTGGACCTCCGGGTACGGGCAAGACACATCTGGCGGTGGCTCTCGGGCGCGAGGCGATCCGGCAGAACCATAGCGTCCAGCTCGTCACCGCGGCGACGCTCGTGGCGATGCTGGCCAAGGCCCATGACGACGGCTCACTCGAAAAGCAGCTGACGACCCTGTCGCGGCCGAAACTGTTGATCATCGACGAGCTCGGCTATCTCCCGTTCGAAGCCAATGCCGCGCATCTGTTCTTCCAGCTGGTGTCGCGGCGTTATGAGCGGGGATCGATCCTGATTACCTCCAATCGCTCGGTTGGCGAATGCAGCGTGTTTGGCGGTCCCGTGGTGGCAACCGCGATCCTTGATCGCCTGCTTCATCATTCGACAGTGATCACCATCCGCGGTGACAGCTACCGGCTTCGCGAAAAGCGGGGGGTGGGGGGGAGTGAAGTGAGAGGGGAGCCGCCGGCGGCCCCACCAAACACACAAACAAAAAAAGGGGGGGGTGTGTGTTTGTGC
>NZ_JAMYOU010000060.1:0-12960 GCF_040319995.1 Mesorhizobium sp. M0815
CTGCGCCGGCCAGCCGGCTTAACCCTCGTACCGTTGCATATCGGATGACGGGCCGCCCTCAGGCCCAGCAATCATAGGGACTAGCCTGCACTACTTTCAGTTGTGGGGATCGGGTATGAAACAGAATCAGGTTGGCACTCGGCGATCATTCGCAGGCAACGCATTGGCCATCGGGCTTTTGATGTCGAGCATATCTCTGGCAGGGTGCACTACAGTTTCGACTAGCGGCGCGGATGGATGGCTTACGAAGCGAACTGCTTACGGGGTTTCCGACGCAATGGCTAAGAAGGGCATGATGCCCGTAGCCGTCGACTGCCGGTTCGATAGAACAGATCCGGACAATGCGGCCTTTGGATCCAAGGTTACGTGGAAACCTGCCCCACCAAACTTCCTCTGGCAGTGGCATGTCGGCTATCCCGATTACGTTGCGACGAAGGAAGCTAGATCACGCGCAATGGGCCTCCATCGCGTGTTTTCGAAAAGGGTTCGTGATCAGGCAACGGGTCAAGTGGTTCAGTGTTCGATCTGGACGAATTGAAGCCGCTCGGCCTCGGCCCAAAAGGGAATCGATTCCGGCTTGGGGGTGACTACCGATAAACGCGATTATCGCTGGCGTCCGTCACAGCTGAAGAGGGAACCGATGGCAGAAGCTCAGCACATCACGAAGATCGTCGACGGCGTGGCAGCCTACGGCTCGGAGAAAGCGAAATGAGCCACCAAGCTGCAATAATGCGAGCACTTCTCGTTGGCATCCCTTTCCTGATTCTTATGGCGTTTCTGCTTTGGATGGCAAACCGCTCAAGGATCGTCATGGCAAACGCCGCGAAAGAGATCGCCAAAGAAATTCGGGAAAATACGGCAGCGGTGAAGGCTCTTAGCGAGCGTATCGACAAAATGAAGCGTTAGTCCAAAAGACCGATTTTCATGTGGCGATACCGGGCGCCGTCGAGCCACCGCATCCAATTGGCCGGTATAATTAGCGGTATCCCGGTCGACCGCTGCAGCTGAAAACAGTTGGGGAACAGTAGCTTCGGACCTCAGTCTTGGCTCGGCTTACCAGACATGCGGTTGTCGATATCAGTCAACTTGGTCAAGATGCCTTCTTGCGCCTGCACCATCGCTTGCTGAACGTGGATGAGTTTGAACGTGAGCCAGATAGAAAACCAAAGGCTTGCTGCGAGATAAATCAGCATCGGCATCCAGGAGATGAAGATCCCGAGCAGCGAGTTTTCCGATTCCATATTGCCCCCACATACGATGTTGCCGCGATATCCTTGCCGCCGGGCGTGCATGAACGCAAGCTACTGGCGCCAAGATCGATATCTCGTCCACCGCTGTCAGGCATTGCTGCTTCGGACCTGAAAAATGTTTTGTGCGGTGCGCTGGCGGTGCCCCGGACCTTTCCAAGGCAAGGCCCCTGAGGGGGTGGAAACTAATTTTCTGAAAACGTGAAAGAACTTTTGGTGGAGCCAATCGGAATCGAACCGACGACCTCTTGAATGCCATTCAAGCGCTCTCCCAACTGAGCTATGGCCCCACTCCGGCAGTTCGCCGGCGCCGTTTCCGGCGAAGAGATCCGGCGCGGGTTGAGACCGCGTCGTTAGTGCAGGCGGCTTCTAACCCCGCCTTCAGTCAATATCAAGCCTTCAAGAACCGCTTTTTCTAGGCAGCGCCGCGAAAGCCGGCGAATGCGGTTCGCTCAGACTTCGTCGTCGTCTTCGCCGACGCCGATCATGTCGGCAACGTCGTCGTCTTCTTCCTCCTCGTCGGCAAGGAACGTGTCATCCTCGTCATCGCCAAGGTCAACGTCGTCCTCGTCATCGCCGAGATCGGGAAGCTCGTCGGCCTTCGCGTCCTCGTCCGCCTCTTCGAGAGAGACGACCTCGACGCCCTCTTCCTCTTCGGCGTCCACTTCCTTCTCGGCAACTTCCTCTTCCTCCTCGAGGGCGGCTATCTTGCCTTCCTCGAAATAGGAGCGCGGATAGCTCTTGCCCGTGTAAGGCGAGACGATCGGGTCCTTGTTCAAGTCATAGAATTTTCGACCCGTCTCCGGGTCGATGCGTTTGGTGCCAAGTTCGGGTTTTGCCACAGCAAGCCTCGTCGATGAAAGTTTGGTCCCCTTAACCAGAGTTTACGGCGCTGTCAAAGCGAAAAGCCGGCGTCCCAAAAAGCTTGAATTCGAAGGCCTTCGTACCAAGGGGATGACCATCTCGATCCGCCATGATAGGAGACCGCGCAAACCACAAGAAAATGGCCGGCCGCCGGCGTTTCCAGGAAAGAACCATGTCGCACACTGCCGCCCCGAAGCAGGCCACCGCCCGAAAATCAGCTGGTCTTTCCGGCGCGGCACGGGTGCCGGGCGACAAGTCGATCTCGCACCGTTCCTTCATGTTTGGCGGGCTGGCCTCCGGCGAAACCCGCATCACCGGACTACTGGAAGGCGAGGACGTGATGCGTACGGGCGCTGCCATGAAGGCGATGGGCGCTCATATCGAGAAGCATGGCACTGAGTGGGTGATCCGCGGAACCGGCAATGGCGCGCTGCTGCAACCGGAGGGCCCGCTCGATTTCGGCAATGCCGGCACGGGCTCCCGCCTCACCATGGGCCTGGTCGGCACCTATGACATGGAAACCACCTTCATCGGCGACGCCTCGCTGTCCGGCCGGCCGATGGGCCGCGTGCTCGAACCGCTTCGCCAGATGGGCGTGCAGGTGCTGAAGGCGACACCCGGCGACCGCATGCCGATCACGCTGCGCGGGCCCAAGCACGCCGCGCCGATCACCTACCGCGTGCCGATGGCATCGGCACAGGTCAAGTCGGCGGTGCTGCTGGCGGGGCTGAACACGCCGGGCATCACCACCGTCATCGAGCCGGTGATGACGCGCGACCACACCGAAAAGATGCTCAAGGGATTCGGCGCCAATCTGTCGGTCGAGACCGACGAGCGCGGCGTGCGCCACATTTTCATCGAAGGCCAGGGCAAGCTCACCGGCCAGACCATCGCGGTGCCTGGCGACCCCTCCTCGGCCGGCTTTCCGCTGGTGGCGGCGCTGATCGTGCCGGGCTCGGACATCACCATCGAAAACGTGCTGATGAACCCGACGCGCACGGGCCTTCTTTTGACGCTGCAGGAAATGGGCGCCTGGATCGACATAATCGATCCGCGCAACGAAGGCGGCGAGGACGTCGCCGACCTGCGCGTACGCTATTCCGAACTGAAAGGCGTCACCGTGCCGCCCGAACGGGCGCCGACCATGATCGACGAGTATCCGGTGCTTGCCGTGGCGGCGAGCTTTGCCGAGGGCGAAACGCTGATGCTCGGGCTTGAAGAACTGCGGGTGAAGGAATCCGACCGGCTGTCGGCGGTCGCCAACGGGCTGAAGCTCAACGGCGTCGATTGCAGCGAGGGCGAGGCCACGCTGGCCGTGCGCGGAAAACCTGGCGGCAAGGGCCTCGGCCAACACCCCAACGGACAGGGCACCATCGTCCAGACCCATCTCGACCACCGCATAGCCATGAGTTTTCTGGTAATGGGGCTGGCGACGGAAAAGCCCGTGACCATCGATGATCAAGCGATGATCGCGACAAGTTTTCCGGAATTCATGGGCCTGATGAAGGGGCTCGGTGCGGCGATCGAGTGAGATACTTTTACGTTTATTGGAAACATAGCATACCGGAGGAGCCGTCCCATCTCTGGTATGAAGTTGCCGACGACAATTTCCAGAACCGGACTATAGAGTTCTATGCCGATGGCTCCGTGGGTTTTGCGATTCGCGGCGCTGCCCTCGACGGGTCGGAGGATATTGAGATCGGGGGCACCAGAAATTCCGTAGAAGGCTTTCCCGATCTCACAGAGATCAATTCCGACAATCAGTTCGAGGCCTCGGAGGTCAACGCGGTTGACTTCGAGCGCCGATGGAGTGAGGCACTTGCATCGAGGTTTCGAATGACGACAGGCTTCACCATCGCCATCGACGGCCCTGCAGGCGCTGGAAAGGGCACCCTTGCCCGACGGCTCGCCGATCACTACCGGCTAAACCTGCTCGACACCGGCCTCACCTATCGCGCGGTGGCGCATTCGCTGCTCCGGCTCGGCCTGCCGCTCGACAATGTCTCGGCCGCTGAAACCGCGGCTCGTCAGGTCGATCTGGCAAAGCTCGACCGCGCCGTGCTTTCGGCACACGCCGTCGGAGAGGCTGCCTCGAAAGTGGCTGTCATCCCGTCGGTGCGGCGCATCCTGGTCGACAAGCAGCGCGACTTTGCAAAAACCCCGCCGGGCGCGGTGCTCGACGGCCGCGACATCGGCACTGTCGTCTGTCCCGATGCCGACGTAAAACTCTATGTCACGGCCAGTGCCGAGGTGCGGGCAAAGCGGCGGCTGGACGAAATCGAGAGCATCGGCGGCACTGCCAATTTCGATGAAATCCTTGCCGATATCGTGCGTCGCGACGAGCGCGACATGGGCCGCATGGACTCGCCCTTGAAACCGGCAGCCGATGCGCACTTGCTCGACACGTCGGAAATGGCTATAGAAGCCGCGTTTCTGGCAGCTCGGGCGATCATCGATGACGTCCTGGCCAAGAGAAACGAAGCCTGAGCCGGGTTTTCCTGCCGCCGCCGATTGCCGGCGACAAAAAGAATTCCCATATCGGGCATGAACCAGCCTGCCAGCATTCTTCATGCGCCGGAATTGCCGCCCAAAGGCGGCCAGGGCTTTTTGCCCGGAACGCCGGCAGGCCAACGCAACGCTAACCCACGGCGCCCGCCCCGCGACAGATTGCGGGGCATTCCAGGAGAAACTATGTCAGTTGCAAATCCCACTCGCGATGATTTCGCGAGCCTGCTCGAAGAATCATTTTCCGCCGGCCATTCCGGCGAAGGCCAGGTCGTCAAGGGCATCATCACTGCCATTGAGAAGGACATGGCCATCATCGACGTCGGCCTCAAGGTCGAAGGCCGCGTGCCGCTGAAGGAATTTGGCGTCAAGGGTAAGGACACGACGCTCAAGGTCGGCGACACGGTCGAGGTCTATGTCGAGCGTATCGAGAACGCGCTTGGCGAAGCCATGCTGTCGCGTGAAAAGGCCCGCCGCGAAGAGAGCTGGGTCCGTCTCGAAGAGAAGTTCACCAAGGGCGAACGCGTCGAAGGCGTCATCTTCAACCAGGTCAAGGGCGGCTTCACCGTCGACCTCGACGGTGCCGTGGCTTTCCTGCCGCGCAGCCAGGTCGATATCCGCCCGATCCGCGACGTCTCGCCGCTGATGCACAACCCGCAGCCCTTCGAGATCCTCAAGATGGATCGCCGCCGCGGCAACATCGTGGTGTCGCGCCGCACCGTACTCGAGGAAAGCCGCGCCGAACAGCGTTCGGAAATCGTGCAGAACCTCGAAGAAGGCCAGGTGGTCGAAGGCGTCGTCAAGAACATCACCGACTATGGTGCGTTCGTCGACCTCGGCGGCATCGACGGCCTGCTGCACGTCACCGACATGGCATGGCGCCGCGTCAACCATCCGACCGAAATCCTCAATATCGGCCAGACGGTCAAGGTGCAGATCATCCGCATCAACCAGGAAACCCACCGCATCTCGCTCGGCATGAAGCAGCTCGAGAGCGATCCGTGGTCCGAGATCGGCACCAAGTTCCCGATCGGCAAGAAGATCAAGGGTACCGTTACCAACATCACCGACTACGGCGCATTCGTCGAGCTGGAGCCGGGCATCGAAGGCCTCATCCACGTTTCGGAAATGTCGTGGACCAAGAAGAACGTGCATCCCGGCAAGATCCTGTCGACGACGCAGGAAGTCGACGTGGTGGTGCTCGAAGTCGATCCGGCCAAGCGCCGCATCTCGCTCGGCCTCAAGCAGACGCTGGAGAACCCGTGGGAGGCCTTCGCGCGCAGCCATCCGGTCGGCAGCCAGGTTGAGGGCGAGGTCAAGAACAAGACCGAGTTCGGCCTGTTCATCGGCCTCGAAGGCGATGTCGACGGCATGGTCCACCTTTCCGACCTCGACTGGACCCGTCCGGGCGAGCAGGTGATCGAGGAGTACAATCGCGGCGACATGGTCAAGGCGCAGGTGCTCGACGTCGACATCGACAAGGAGCGCATCTCGCTCGGCATCAAGCAGCTGGCCAAGGACACGGTCGGCGAAGCGGCGACGTCAGGCGAACTGCGCAAGAACGCAGTCGTCACCTGCGAGGTTATCGGCGTGAAGGATGGCGGTCTGGAAGTGCGGCTGGTCGACAGCGGCATCGAGACCTTCATCAAGCGCTCCGACCTCAGCCGTGACCGCGACGAGCAGCGCCCCGAGCGCTTCACTGTCGGCCAGAAGGTCGACGCCCGCGTCATCGCCTTCGACAAGAAGACCCGCAAGCTGCAGGTCTCGATCAAGGCGCTGGAAATCGCCGAAGAGAAGGAAGCGGTCGCCCAGTACGGTTCGACTGACTCCGGCGCTTCGCTGGGCGACATCCTGGGTGCCGCGCTGAAGAAGCAGGGCAGCTAAGCCAACACTGCGCCTCGCGCAGGTTGTAAACGAAACAAAAAGCCCCGCCGGAGCGATCCGGCGGGGCTTTTTTTGCACCCGACCTGAATTTCAGGCCCTGCCGTAAAGCGGCACCAGCGTGCCGCTCATCGCCAGATTGGCCGGCGAAGCGAGATAGGCAATGGCCTCCGCGGCTGCTTCCAAGCTGACCCATTTGCTGAAATCGGCGCCCGGCATGTCAGCCCGGGTGGCCGGCGTGTCTAGGGTCGAGGGCGCCACGGCGTTGACCAGTATGCCCTTGCCCTTCAGCTCTTCGGCCATCGCCACGGTCATCGCGGCGACCGCCGCCTTGGCGGCAGCGTAAGCCACCTTGCCGGAGCCGCGCCGCGGATCGAGCCCGGCTCGCGCGGTGACATTGACGATGCGGCCCGATACGGAAGATTCCAGCATCGAGCGTATCGCCGCGCGGCAGCACAGGAAGGTGGTGCGGGCGTTGGTGTCCATCATCTCGGCAAAGGAGGCGGGCTCGATCTTCTCGACCGGTGCGGCGGTGAAGCCGCCGGCCAGATGCACCGATGCCCACAAATCCGGAACGCTAGCATAGAAGGCATCGACCTTGGCAGCGTCGGCGAGGTCGACATTGTGCGCCAGCCTGACGCGGTCATGTGCCGGGAAGGGAAAATGGGCAGGCGCGGCAGCGTGGGCATTGGGCACATGGCAAATCGCGCCCTGCTCCAGCAGTTTCCCTACGACCGCGCCGCCAAGCGCCCCGGTGCCGCCGGTCACCACGATATGTCTGCCGTCCAGTGTTTCCGTCATATTCGACCGCTCCGTCGTTGCGCGCCGCCGATGCGGAAGGTCGCGCCTTTCGCGCGATCACTCAACCGAAATCTCGATGACGTAGGGTCGTCCAGCCGCCCGCGCCCGCCGTAGCGCGTCCGCCAAGCCGCCGGCGCCGGAAATCCGCTCGGCGGCAATGCCATAGGCTTCGGCCAATTTGCAGAAATCCGGCGGTGCCGGGGAGACGCCGACCGGCTCGACGCCGACATCGAGCATCGAGGTTTCGATCTCGCGGTAGCCGCGATTGTTCCAGACGGCGAAGATCACCGGCGCCGCCGCGTCGAGCGCGGCGCCCAGTTCCGGCAGGGTGAACTGGAAGCCGCCGTCGCCGGTGAGACAAACGACCGGCGCCTCAGGCCTGGCAAGGGCAGCACCGATCGCCGCCGGCGGGCCATAGCCGAGCGCGCCGAAGCCGGTAGCGGCGTTGAACCAGCCGCCCGGCCGGTCGTGATCGTAATAGAGGTTGGCGGCGTAGACCGGCTGGGTCGAATCGCCGACGATGATCGAGCCAGGCAGCGCATCACGGATCGTCTCGACGGCGCGCAATTGCGCCTGCATAGCTGGGCCAATCTCGGCAAAGGCCGCTTGCCGCGTCGCGGCCGCGCGAGCGGCGCCGTCGCCTGATTGCGCCTGGCCCATGCCGAGTTCGGCATGCAGCGCCTCGAGCGCTGCGCCACAATCGGCCTGGATCGAAATCCGGGCCGGCCGCCTGGTAAGTTGGTCGGCGCCGATGTCGATGCGGATCAGATTGGCGGGCAGGACAAAACCGCCGTCGCCATAGCCGTCATAATCGGTCGGACCGAATTCGGTACCGGCGGCGATGACCAGGTCGGCATCGGCCATCAGCGCACGCACCGCCTTCAGGCTGGGGCTGGCCGGCACGCCAAGCGGATGGCGATAGAGCAGGCCGCGCGCATTGGCGGTCTGGACGACCGGCGCTCCCAACCTCTCGGCCAGGCGCTGCAACGGCGCTTCGGCAGCTTTGGCGCCGCCGCCGGCCAGGATAAGCGGCCGGCGGGCGGCAGCGCAAAGCCTGGCTGCCTCAGCGATCACCGCGGCGCCCGGCTCGGGCGGGGCCGAATTCCGCAGCAGCGCCACGATGCCGGTGGCGGGCATGGTCATGACATCGGTCGGGATCTCGATATGCACTGGCCCCGGACGCGAGGATGAAAAAAGTGCAAAAGCGCGGGCGAGCACGCCGGGCAATTCGCCGGCCTCGGTGACACGGTGCGAAAACAGCGCCACCTTCTCCATCATGCCGCGCTGGTCCGGCAGTTCATGCAGATGGCCAAGGCCCTTGCCCAGCGTCGGCGTGGCGTTGACGCCCGAGATTACCAGCATCGGCACCGAATCGGCGCGCGCCTGGCCCATGGCGGTGATGGTGTTGGTCAGCCCCGGCCCGGTGATGACGAAGGCGACACCCGGCTTGCCGCTGGCGCGCGCATAGCCGTCAGCCATGAAGCCGGCGCCCTGCTCGTGGCGCGGCGTGACGTGACGGATCTTCGACCGCGCAAGCCCGCGGTAGAGCTCGACCGTGTGCACGCCGGGAATGCCGAAGACGGTGTCGACGCCGTGCGCTTCCAGCAAGGTGATGAGCGCTTCGCCGATCGTCGTCATTGTCTTAGCACCGGGCGCGTGAGGCAGGTTGGGCCGCCCTCGCAGGCAATGCACAGCGCATCGGCCTCGAATGTCGAGACCGTACAGCCGGCGGCCTGCATGGCAGCCGCCGTCTTCGGAAAACCGGCAACGGCGATAACCTGGCGCGGCGCGGTCGGCAGGACATTCAGGCTGAGCCCGCTCGAGGCGAAGAATTCGTCGGCGTCGCCCTCGACCAGGCGAATGCCATGCGCACGCAGCATCTGGTGGAAGGCGACCGGCAGGAGCGGCCCATAGACCAGCGCCAGATCGTCGGCGAGCGGGCTGATCACCGACATCAGATGCAGGCAGGCGTCCTCGCCTTGCCAGAGCGGCAGGTCGAAGCCATAGACCTGGATGCCTTTGGGTGAAAGCAGATTGGAGAGCTGCTGGATGCCGTGCTGATTGGTGCGTACGCCGCGGCCGACCGCCAGTGTGTTTGCATCCATCCACACGCAGTCGCCGCCCTCGACCTGGCCGGGAGTCTCGATACGGCCGAGGACAGGTATGCCCATGCGCCCATAAGCTGCCTCGTGCAGGCCGGGCTCGGGCCGGCGCAGCGCCTTGCCCATGGCAAGGATGACCGCGCCATGGTCGGTCATCAGCGAGGGATCGTGGGTAAAGACAGAATCGGCAAGCCCGTCATCGGCGTCGCTCAGCCATTCGATCTCGGCGCCTGAGCCGGAAATCAGCCCGGCCAGCGCTTCATGCTGGGCCGCCGCTTTTTGCGGATCGAAGCCGGGACCGTAGTGCCATTCCAGTGCTTCGGCCCGATGCATGGCGCTGGCGGCGGAGCGCATCAGCACGCGCTGCAGCGGCCCGGCCATCGACTGCGACCCGTATGCTTTGCCCACTAAATTCTCCTGAAACGCGCTCCCTTCTGCCAATAGCCACTCGGCAGGCCGTGATCAATGGTCCAAAAACTGCGGTTGACGGAGGCAAGCGGAACGGTCCATCTTGAGAATCGGAACGCTGTCCAGTGACGGGTAATGGGTAATAAATTCCAGCAAGGACTGCCTCGGCTGCTCCGCGGGGCACCGCGACGATGACAGCGCCGGCCACCGCCCTGAAGCATACGGTGCAGAACGGCGCCGCCGAAGCCATCCACGTCGAGAACCTGCACAAGAATTTCGGCAAGCTGCACGTATTGAAGGGCGTTTCGCTGTCGGCGCGCGATGGCGAGGTGATCGCCATCATCGGCGGCAGCGGCTCGGGCAAGTCGACGCTGCTGCGCTGCATCAATTGCCTGGAGAACCCGACCAGCGGCATCATCCGCGTCAATGGCGAAGAGATAAAGCTGAAGGCCGACAGCCACGGCCACACGGTGCCCGCCGACCGCAAGCAGATCGAACGCATCCGCTCCAAGCTCGGCATGGTCTTCCAGAACTTCAATCTTTGGAGCCACATGACGTTGATCGAGAACGTCATCGAGGTTCCCGTGCATGTGCTCGGCGTCAAGCGCGATGTAGCGATCGGCGAGGCGGAAAAGCTGCTCGCCCGCGTCGGCCTGGCCGAAAAACGCGACGTCTACCCCGTCTATCTGTCGGGCGGCCAACAGCAGCGCGCAGCGATAGCCAGGGCGCTGGCCATCAATCCGCGCGTCATGCTGTTCGATGAGCCGACCTCGGCGCTCGACCCGGAGTTGGTCGGCGAAGTGCTGAAGGTGATCGGCGACCTGGCGCGCGAAGGCCGCACCATGGTGCTGGTCACGCATGAGATGAAGTTTGCCCGCGAGGTGGCGACGCATGTCGTCTATCTCCATAACGGGCTGGTCGAGGAAGAAGGGCCGCCGGAACAGATCTTCGGCGCACCAAAATCCGAAAGGCTGAAGCAGTTTCTGCGCAATGTTGGATGACTTGCGAGAAAAGCAGACGGGAACGTCAAAACCAAAAAACGGGAGAACTGAAAAATGAAACCTTTTCTCAAAACGGCGCTCGCGGCCACGCTGATCGCATTGTCGGGCGCATTTTCGGCAAGCGCCGAACAGATCAAGGTGGGTTTTTCGCCGGAAGCCTATCCGCCGTTTTACTCGCAGGATGCTTCCGGCAAGTGGGGTGGCTGGGAAGTCGACATTGTCAACGCCATTTGCGGCGAAGCCAAGCTGGATTGCGCATTGACGCCAGTCCCGTGGGACGGCCTCATCCCGGCGCTTAAAACCAAGAAGATCGATGCGATCATGAATTCGATGTCCATTACCGACGAGCGCAAGAAGGAAATCGACTTCTCCGACAAATACTATAACACGCCGACTGCGGTGATCGGCGCCAAGGATCAGAAATTCGATGCGACGCCAGAGGGGCTGAAAGCCAAGATAGTCGGCGTTCAGGCGTCTACGGTGCACGCCGCCTACGCCAAGAAGCACTTCACCGACGCTGCGGAAATCAAGGAATACCAGACGCAGGACGAGGCAAATCAGGATCTCGCCGCCGGCCGGATCGATGCCACTCAGGCCGATTCGATCGCGCTCGACGCGTTTTTGAAGTCGGACCAAGGCAAGGCGTGCTGCGACCTCAAGGGTTATGTCGCGCCGGACCTTGAAGTGCTCGGGCCGGGCGTCGGCGCCGGCATGCGCCAAGGCGACACCGAGCTCAAGGACAAGATCAATGCCGCCATCAAGGCCATTCGGGCCAATGGCAAATATGCCGAAATCACCAAGAAGTACTTCGATTTCGACATCTACGGCGAAGCGTCGCAGTCCAACTGACGGCAACGGCGTCAAGCCGGGCATGCCTAGCCGCCGTCGTCGCGGTGGGCATGTCCGGCTTGACGCATCATTGGCGCCTCAACCCGCAAGTCCAGGGGACATAAGCTGAGCGACGTTCTCGCCACCATGTTCGGAGCCAGTTCGCTGGAATTGCTGTCCTTCGAACCGCCGAACGGCAGGGGTCTCAGCCTTCTGCATGGGCTGGCAAACTCCGTCGGAATTGCTTTCGGTTCCTTTGGGGTTGGTCTTTTGATCGGCGTCGGCGGCGCCTATGGCAAGCTCTATGGCGGGCCGGTGGTCCGTGACCTGCTGGAAGTTTACACCACAGTGGTCCGCGCCGTGCCCGAGCTGGTGCTGATCCTGCTGCTTTATTTCGCTGGTACCGACCTCATCAACCAGTTGCTTACCGCGCTCGGCTATGCCGCGATCGACATCAACGGGGTTGTCGCCGGCATAGGCGTGCTCGGGGTCGTGCAGGGCGCCTACTCCACCGAAGTCTTGCGCGGCGCAATCCGCGCCGTTCCGCAAGGCCAGATCGAAGCCGCGCGGGCCTATGGAATGCCTCCCGGCCTGCTTCTCAGGCGTATAACGCTGCCGGCGATGCTGCCCTTCGCCATTCCGGGGCTGGCAAATTTGTGGCTGATCGCCACCAAGGACACCGCGCTTCTCGCGATCGTCGGCGTCAATGAACTGACCCAAACCACACGGACGGCAGCCGGCGCGACGAAGGCTTATTTCACCTTCTTCATGGCGGCGGGCGCGCTTTATCTCGTTCTGACCCTCGTCTCCAACGTCGTCATCGGGCGGGTTGAGCGCTGGGCGCGACGCGGCATGCCGTCGATCGCGGGATCGCACTGATGGCGACCGAAACCCCGGTCATTGACGCCGCCGCACGGGCCTCGCTCTGGATGCAGCCACACCGCATAGCTCTGATCCTGATCGCGCTGGTTGTCGTACTGGCATCGATTTTCCTCATGCGCTGGGATTGGCTTCCCACCTATCTGCCGCTGGCTTTGCAAGGCATATGGCGGACCATCTGGCTGCTTGTGGTAACGTCGGCTCTGGGCATCGCGCTCGCCATCCCCCTCGGCCTGGCGCAGGTGATCGGCCCGCCGATCTTGAGCGTGCCGGCCAAGGTGTTCTGCACGATTGTTCGCGGCACGCCGCTGCTGCTCCAGCTCTGGCTGCTCTACTACGGACTGGGTTCGCTGTTTCCGCAATTTCCGTGGATACGCGAGTCGTTCCTCTGGCCCATTCTAAGGCAGGCATGGCCCTACGCCGTTCTTTCTCTGACGATCTCGT
>NZ_JAMYOU010000061.1:0-12336 GCF_040319995.1 Mesorhizobium sp. M0815
ACTTTCAAGGAACGCTTTGACCTTGCCGTCGATCTCTTCGCACAGCCGGCTGACCTGGCTTTTTGGAGATGCCGCTCATGCCCATCGCCTTGACCAGGTCGTCGACCGAGCGCGTCGAGATCCCCTGCACATAGGCTTCCTGGATGACGGCGGTGAGCGCCTTCTCGGCCATGCGGCGCGGTTCTAGGAAACCGGGGAAATAGGAGCCCTTCCTGAGCTTGGGGATGCGCAGCTCGACGGTGCCGGCGCGCGTCTCCCAGTCGCGCTCGCGATAGGCGTTGCGCTGGGCCGTCCGCAACGGGCTCTTCTCGCCATAGGCGGCGCCGGTGGCGGCCCCAACCTCCAGTTCCATCAGCCGCTCGGCGGCAAACCCAATCATCTCGCGCAAGATATCGGAGTCGGGGGTCTTCTCCACCAGCGTGCGCAGGTTCATCATGTCGTCGGTCCGATGGTTCCTTCGAGTCAGGTTGTGTCAGCAACCCGACCTTTACCGGGGAACATCGATGAGCGCCGCAAAGCCGCTCGCTCGCTATAGCGCTGTTGAGGGCGCGCGCGCGAGCGGCTTCGCTACTGCCGAGCTACACCACGTCTGGGGGCACGACCCATGAAATCGTGCGTGATTTCGTTGGTCTGAGACGGTTTCGGGCAGATCAAATACCGCCGCATTCATGTCCTGCGGCCGGCAAACAGAAACGCTATCCCGCACTCAGTCTAACGGTGCTGTACGCCCAGGAGCGCCAGGAACCGGCGCGTGGAACAGGGATCGATTGGAAGCTGATCACCAATCTGCCGTCCATTCCAATGAAACGCCATCGAGAAGCTCGACTGGTACGCCGTGCGCTGAAGCTCGATACCTGTCCTGAAATCGGCTGCAAAGCCAAAAGAGGCACGGCTGCAAACTACCGAGCGCCTCGTGCTCATTGCTGTCTTCTGCCTCCTTGCTTGGCGGGTGTTTTGGATGACCTGATCGACCTCTCACGACCGCACGCTAAACGGACCTCGCAATCACCGATGTCGAAATGAAGCTCCTCGATCATCTTCTGCCCGACAAGGATCCGACCGCGTCCCATGCCGGAACGTTATCGCGCTATTTGGTCAAGGTCGCGCCGCCCGTGCCAGCGACCGCCGCCGGGCAATATCGTTATGTGGCGAGCCCTTACGCGCCTCACTGACATCAAGGTCGGCGCAATCATCGGAGCCAAACTTATGCAATTGAAAATTGAAAGCTTCACCGGAGAGATACTATAGGCGTACCGGCACGGCGTCACATTCGACCTGTCACGGCCGCGCAAGCCGACGGACATTACGTTCATCGAAGCGTTCTTTGCCCGGCTGCGGGCGGAATATTTGAACGCCCACTGGTTCCTGAGCCTTTCGAGCCCGGAAAAGTTAGAGGCTTAGCGCGGAAACTATAACGAGCAACCGCCATACGGCGCGTCGGCAACAAGATCCCGGCAGCGCTCATGAAATTGGCACACGAAGCCATCTGCTCTCAACCGCGCTGGGTAAGAAAGGGGCCGTGCCGGAGAAGAGGTCCCGGACGTCAAAACGGCGCACGACTCTTCATCTACGGTACGCAGTTGGCACAGGTGCGCGGCTAACCCTGCCGTTGGCGAGCGGAATAAAACACGTTGATGGCCCACCGTTCTCGATCGCGGCGAGCGGGTAAGGTTTGTTTCCTTTCGCAATGACCATTGCGCAGCCCGCGTCCATGGCTATCCTTGCCGCCATCAATTTGGTTATCATGCCACCCGCACTATGCCGAGCGGGGGAATGAGCGGCCATGGCCTCTATCTCGGGCGTAATGCATCGCACCTCTTTCACCAGACGGGCCAACGGTTTGTCGTATGGATCTCCCGTGAAGAGGCCGTCTACATTGGAAAGCAGAATGAGAGCGTCAGCGTTCACCATCTCCGCGACCCGCGCTGCCAGCCGATCATTGTCGCCAAAACAGATCTCAGCCGTTGCGGTCGTGTCATTCTCATTGATAACGGGTACAGCGCGGACCTTGAGAAGTTGTTGAAGGGTTGATCGCGCATTAAGGCGGCGATGCTGGTTGTCTATATCTTCACCGGTCAATAACACTTGTCCCAGGCTAAACCCATGGCGTTTCAAACTCTGTTCATAGGCAAGCATAAGTCGAACCTGACCAATCGCGGCGGCCGTTTGCTTCTCCTCAATTCGCAGAGGTCTGTCCAATTGATTGAAGTGAGATGATCCAACCGCGACAGCACCGGAGGTCACGATGATCACCTGCTGCCTCCGTTCGAAAAATCGGACGACATCTTCTATCAGCTCTTCAAGCCAATGACTGCGTATTTCTCCGGTCTCTGAATCGGCAATCAGTGCGGAGCCAATCTTCAATATCAGCCGGCGAGCGGAAAGCAATTGGGCCGCGCTCGTTATTGATGGAATTGAGTGTTGATTTACTAGAAGGGAAGACATTCCTCTCCAATCTACCTTAGAAATTAAAAACAATTCCGTTTAACCTGCAAAGACACAATAACGATGACGATTCTCCGCTTCCAGAGCGTCACGACCTTCTTAGGCGAAATGGCGAAGTATCGAAGTTCGATTCTTGCATTTCTATTGAGAGGAAGGGGGGTGCCATCCGGTCCCAACTTTCGTTCAATAGCAACAGAATACGTAGAGCATGCAGAAAACGATTGTCGTTCACAGACAGTAATGCGCCCTACTGTCTTCAATAGCATAGAGGTGCCCCAGTTAGGAAGATAAGCATCATCGTCGGCCTTCGTCTCTCTCGTGCTCTCAATTGCACCAATGTTCGGCGGCCATCACCTGTTATCCGGCGCCACCTGCGCTGTTCCCGTTCGACAAGCGTCAGAAGGTGTGATTGACCAATCGATTAAGTCGACGGCACGCTGAAGTATCGCCTCGGTCCGAGCAAGGGTGGGTGATGCGGCGACGACATGTCCGATGCAGTCTCGGTAATCGCCTTTCCTGATGATCGGCGCTTTGGGTTCAACATACAATTTGACCTCGGCGACACCTGATACAGCAGCCGCCCGACTGCCGCCAGCAATCCAATCGAGGGTGCCATCACGATCAGGAACTAGGTACCGCGCGGCCGCAGTGTGAGAACGCCTTCTGCGCAAATTCCATTCGTCGCCGATGACAAGTTTGGTGTGCTCGGTGATGACATCGATACCGTAAGCCAGCCGAACCAGTTGGGGATCGGGCGCGCCAGCAAGACGCGGATTGACTTCAATGACGACTGGGCCAAGCGTCGTCCACCGGAATTCAATGCAGGCTGGCCCCCAGCCAAGGCCGAGAGCTCGCAAACAGCTCAGCGAAACGTCGGCGATACGCTCATGCTCGTCATCAGTCAGCAGGGCCGGAAAGGTCGTCGCACGACAGACGAAATGTGGTGGATTGCCCCAGTCAGTGGTTTCAATCCCAATGACCTCATTTCCCATTATCTGGGCACAATAAAAAGGGCCTTGTGCGAATCCTTCGACCAATATCCTCGGCGAACACGGCCATATGTGCTTCCCGCCCAACAGATAGGTCGTATGCTCGGCCAACTCATCGAAGTTGCGGCACAATCGGACACCGCTGCTGCCGCTGCCTACGGCTGGCTTAAGTATCACGGGTAGGCCGATTTCCGCGGCAGAGCTTTCAACCTCCGTCGCATTCGCTGCCACGCGATAAGCAGGTATTGCAACGTCGGCCTTTGCAAGGAGCTGACGTTGAACGAATTTGTCGAAGCACCGTTCAATCGATGCGGGGTTCGGTCCCGGTAGATCGAAGTACTGGCAGAGCTTGCCAACTGTCACATAGACCGACTCATCGGGGCCCGAAAAGCCAGTAATGCCAGCAATGTCATAGGCCATACGCAACCGGGAACATTCGTCGATCAGCGCATTGAAATTGTCTGTATCGACGCGGATTGCCTCAACCTTTTCCGCCGCAAGATAGCTGTACTGAGCTGGATCGGCCGACAGCGTAATTGGATGAAGCCCAAGACGCTTGGCCGCTTGGACGTATAGCAGACCATTACCCCTTGTATGGCCTTCAACCAAGATGAGCGCTCTTCTTGCCACTGGCTATTGATCCTCACGTTGCGTGCTGTGCGGCGGTCCGAGCGTAAAGCGGGATCAGCTTTTTGAAGCCGTGCCTGACCTCAGACTTTGTGTTGAACGTATCATTGCCAGCGATTGGCGGTCGCAAAGACTCTGTGAAATTTACTTTTAGGATCTGTTGCACCGTTGACTACCGGTTGCGCAGCGCCTCAACGATCGCGGTGGAATGCGATGGTTCAAGGGCCACCAGTTTGATCAGTCTGTGGTCCTGCTTTTTGCGTGCGCTGATACCTGGCCTACAGTCTCAGTCCGCGCGCAATCTGGAAGAGAAGACCATCCTTGCCATCGATATCCGCTTGCGCTTTGGCATTCCTTGACGCCAGCCGTCTAGAGCTCAGCCCAACGCCGTCGAGTGCTCAAGCCGCCGATCACAATGGCTGCGCAAAGGAACCATCGACCGGATCTGGTTTCGAGATCGCAAATTGCGACAAGCCTTGCCCGCATCGCAAGCACGGATCAGGCGGCCTGGCTCTTTACGCTCTTGACCTTCACTTCCCTATACTACCCGACACGCACCAGTTCGGGAGACGTAGGCATCGTTTTCGTAGCCATTGCTCATCCGCACCGAAGTGCTGCCTTTGCATGGCGGGCATCGATGCAGACGACGACCCGTGAGCTCGTGCCACGACCAACTGGACATCGCCCCTGTCTCAAAGCCAATCCGCTCAGCACGATGCGAATGCTTGCGAAGCAATCCCGTCAGCGCACCAGGATCGCGCCATTCTCAACGCTGCTTCGACGCATGCGTTCACGATCATTCCCGGCATGTCCCTATCCGCTCACTAAGCCTGCGCTGGGAATGACCCAGATCCCTTGCGCTCGAATATGCGGTAACGGCACAACCAACGGCTGCCGGCGTTGGTATAGGTCTCTTCAATATGCCACTTGCCGGTGACTGACGACGGGGTTTCGACGCGGGAGGCGGCGCGTCGCTTCCGGATCGGGATTTCGACGGCCGGGAGTTGGTATCGCCGCTATCGCGAGACCGGCGAGACACAAGCGCGCAAGCAGGGCCAGCCGTCGCGTTCGAAGCTCGATGCGCGTGAGGCCTTCATTCTTGGCCTCATCGAGGACGCGCCGGACATCACGCTTGCCGAGATCGGGGAGCGCCTTGCTGCCGAGCGCGGCGTGCGGGTAGCGCCGTCCACGGTCTGGCTGTTCCTCGACCGTCGCGGCATCACGTTCAAAAAAAGACGGCGTACGCGCGAGGCGATCGAGAAGGTTGGCGCGCGGCTCCTGTTCCTGCCGCCATACTCGCCTGACTTCAACCCGATCGAGATGGCTTTCTCGAAACTCAAGGCCCTCCTGAGAAAGGCTGCAGCCCGAACCATCGACGAACTCTGGTCGGTCCTGGCCAAACGCCTCGCAGCTTTCACAGCCGAGGAATGCAGGCACTATTCCGAGGCAGCCGGCTATGACCCGGAATAAGTCGAATCTGCTCTAGGCAGGGCATGCAACCTCCTTGGGTGACTTCAGCAACATCATAAGCGTGCCAATGGCCGCGCCTCTCAGCGAATCTAAAGAACCTCGGCATCCCAGAAACAAGATTATTGCAGAGATTTCATAGAACTTTAACCCAATGAACGCGCATTCTAGGAGATCATAGTCCCACGTTTGTTGTGGGTGCCGCTCAATTATAAGTGCCGGCTCAGAAAAGGACGCTTCTCGTGTACATCCTAGAAACGCCGCGCCTAATTCTAAGGCCGCCCTCGCATAGCGACGAGCTTCTTCTACATGGACTTCATAGCGATCCGTTCGTGGTAAACGCCATCAGAGATGGAGTCTATCCGACGATAGAGCAGTCGAAAGCTGAACTGCTTCAGTTCATCAATCATTGGCAGCGCCATCGTTTCGGCTTATGGATGGTGTACGTCAAAGATGAAGGCCAAGCCAGAAAATTCTCTGGTTATTGTGGACTGATGTGCAGCGACCCGTATAGGCCCGAAAATCCGAATAACGTGGTAATCGTAACTTGCCTGCACCTTGCGGCCTCCGGGAAGGGGATTGCGGTCGAGGCAGGCAGGGCAGTAGTCCAATTTGCTTTCGAGTACTTAAAGCTTGAGAAAGTAACTGGATTTATTCGTCAGAATAACACGCGTTCGCTTATAAAGAATATGAAGATCGGTTTTGTCTATGTCGGCGAGACAATTTACGAGAATAGTACAAGGCGACGTTTTGAGATTACTCCAATAACGGCTGTAAAAGCCGATAATTTGCTTGTTTTTGATTACAGACATCCGGGAGATATTCAAAACCATTAGCCCTGCGGCCGAACCGCATTGTTCGGGGCGCTGCTTACCTCTCTGATGAGCTTGGCACAATCGTTGACGCCGACGCGCCCGAGGGCAAGCCCTCGCGCAGAACGGCTGATGGGATTAGATCAGCGATTGGTGGTTCCGACCCCGGCATTTGGTCTTCGACCGAGGCATGATGGGGGTGTAATCATCGACATGCCTCAAATTCGGTGCTGGATTGATGACGGTTCGATGCGCCAAGGCACCTTGCAAAAGGCCGGTGAACATGGAGTTTTCGGGCCATGACATTGGAACATGCAAGGGGGCGATCTGGTCGGCGAATTAAGCGGTGCCGCAGCGGCAGGAGATTCTTACTGCGGTGCCCAGGCGCGTGCGGCAACGAAGGCTGCGGAGTTGCACCGAGAAGCGCGCGTTGGTCGACCCGGCGAGCGCGGCGGGGTCGTCGGTGACCGAGGTTGCGGAAGCGTTCGGCGTACCTCCGGCACAGCTCTATGCCTGGCGCAAGCAGGTGGCCGGCGGCGAGCTTGATGCCGATCAGGCGATGGCTACCTTCGCGCATCGACGTGAGTGATCTGCCCGGTGTCGAAAGCCCCATCGCCGATTGCCCGGACCCGGCCGGCAGGATCGTCGTGGCCTTTCCGAGCGGCACGCGACTGCGGATTGACGGGACCGTCGATCCGACAGCGCTGCGTATCGTCCTAGCGGAGTTGACCAGGTGATCACGGTGGTGCCGACCGACCGCTGCGGCGCGACAGATATGTGCAAACGGCGCTGGTACTTGGCGATCAGCTGCGGATCGAAACTCGACTGGCGGTCGCGCGGAACATCGTTCTCCAGCTTGCCGGTCTCGGTCGTCACCGTCTTGCGGCCATAGCCGTTACGCGTATTGCCAGCGTCTTCGCCGCTCGCCAGATGATGGTCCATCTCCGCGTTCAGCGCGCGCTCTGTCAGAGCCTTCTTGAGCGTATCCAGCAGGCCGCCCTGTTCGAAGGCAGCACTGGCGGCGCCTCCTGCTAGCAGTTGGTCGAGAAGATCATTCGGTAGCCGAGCTCAGCTATTCATATGAGGCTGAGAAGGACAACTATCTAAGATATTCGGCCATCACCCCGACGACGGTTATCGACCCGCTGGCCTCCTCGACGCCATACCGGATGTGATTGCTGTCGGTGGGTGGTCGCAGACGTAATCGCGGGCGACATCTCCGTAGCGACATGCGTGCCATGTTGATGCCCACCATGCCGTATTCCAACGCCTCGGCCACACGCCGGACACGCTTTAGTATTGAGGCATAAAATAGGCGGCGAGGCAGGGATCCCCGGTAAAAAGGGCGCACGAGGCGCCCTTCATTTCAGATCGGCTCTCAGGCAAGCCGCCTTGGCCTTTCGTGATCAGAAGCGGTAGGTGACACCTGCGCCTATCAACCAGGGATCGAGCTCCGCCTTCCCCGTCAGCTTCGCGCCGTCGACCGTGACGTCGAAGTCTGGCTTGAGGAAAAGCTTCTTCACGTCGAAGTTGACGCCCCAGTGCTGATCCACCATGTAGTCGAACCCGACCTGCAGCGCGGTGCCGAACGTGTTCTTCACCTTAAGAGCATCGGCGCTGCCGACATCCCGGCTATAGAATATCGTGTAGTTTACGCCGGCGCCGACATAGGGCTTGAAAGCGCCGAAATTAGTAAAATGATACTGCAATGTGAGCGTGGGCGGCAGCAACCAAACCTTGCCGATCTTGCCCAGCCCGCCGATCGTTCCTTGGCCGTCGATGTTGGCGTAGGTGGTGCCGAGTATGAGCTCGGCGGCGATGTTATCCGTGAAGAAATAGGAGATATCGAGCTCCGGCGTGACGGTGTCCGAATAGGAAAGATCGGAGCCGGGCACGCCATTGACGTAGCCCGAATCCTCAGTGATGACCCCCAACGCACGCAGGCGGATCTGCCAAGGGCTTGGCACTTCCGTGACCGAAGTTCCCGCCTGCGGGACGCTCGCCGCTTGCGCAAGGTCCGCGGCGACGGCCTGCTGTCCCATCACGATGAGGACAACGGCCGCTGTTACTCCCCGCGCCGCGCGCATTTGGTTTCTCGCCATGATATTCTCTCCTTGCTCTTCAGAAATGTGGACTGAATTACGAAAAATCTTGCTCGAATTGCTTGGGATTGCCGTGGCGCTCTGCTCAGTTTGCGTGAGACTGTGCTCACATTATTTGCCCCGTGCTCGCAATCATCGCCCTGCACTCACTTATTGAAACGTTGCCCTTTGTCTCCGTCCACCTATCGAACGCCATCGGCTTGCCAACCGATCGCACTGCGAAGGAAATTGGTGCCCAAGGCAATGAATGCGGCCCGCTCCCGATTGTTCTTGCCGTAGCCGTGTCCGCCCGCGCCGGGCTCATAGAAGTAAGCGGGATAGCCAAGAGCCTGCAGCTTTGCGGCCATCTTACGCGCGTGGCCCGGGTGGACGCGGTCGTCCCGCTTCGTGGTGGCGAGCAGGATCGGCGGATAGGGTTGTCCCGGCGTTGCGGCGTGATAGGCGGAGATTTCCTTTAGGAAAATCCATTCCTCCGGCTTGTCGGGATCGCCATATTCGTCAATCCAACTCGCGCCCGCCAAAAGCTTGGTGTAGCGGCGCATGTCGACAAGCGGCATTTTGCAGAACAGCGCGCCGAAACGCTCAGGATAGCGGGTAAGCATGTTGGCGATCAGAAGGCCGCCATTTGAGCCGCCCTCGGCGGCAATTCGCCTCGGCAGCGTAATGCCCCTTCGCACGAGGTCGGCGGCAACGGCGGCGAAATCGTCATGGGCGAGACGCTTGCCCTCCCTGCGCCCGGCCTCGTGCCAACGGGTGCCGAACTCTCCGCCGCCCCGGATGTTCGCCACCACGCACGTGCCGCCGCGTTCGAGCCACAGCTTGCCGAGCGAGGAGTTGTAGTGGGGCAGGAGCGATATGCTGTACCCGCCGTAGGCGGTGAGGTGAACCGGGGCATCCCCGTTCCCGTTCGCCGGACCGACCTGCGTGTAGGGGATCATCTCCCCACCGGTCGAGACTGCCTCGTGGCGCGTGACCACCAGCCCGGATGCGTCGAAATTCTCCGGCTTGCGCTTTAGGATTACTGGAGCGCCGAGAGGCGCCGCGGCATTGAGGTCTAATAGGAGAAGCTTCCGCGGCTTGATCGGGTCCTGAGCCGAAATGAGGACCTCTCCATTGGTCTCGTGACGTTCAGCATCGAGCGACCGAAGGTGAACAGTCCCTTCGGTGGGCACGGTGTCCAGCGCTCGGCGCGTCCATTCCTGGCCCTCGGGGGTGAACATCTCGAAACGCGGATCGAGGTTAACGAGGTAGGAGATAATGAGCTTCCCGTTATTCCAGAAGAATGACTGCAGGGAGCGCCTGTCGCCTGGTTCAAAGAGGATGGCAAAACTGCGCTCGCCGGCGATGAAGGAGGAAAGCGAGATGCCGATCAGCGCGTCCGCGGCATGGGTCGTCCCTCCCACTGCCCATGGCTTGCGCGGCTCTACCGCCAGCCAGTCGCCGAAGCCGCTCCACGAGGCGTCCGGAGGAAGGTCGATCCGCATCTTCGGCCCGCTCCTGTCACCGATTCGGCCGATCTTCTCAAAGAAGGTCGACTGCTCGATGAACCAGAGGCGCTCGCTCTCGGCGGTGCGGTCCAGACGGCCGGACACGCCGAGGGATTCGGAACCGGTCTCGAAGATTACCGGCGCGGTGAGCGGATCCGCGCCACGCTTCCACAGCCGCACGGTGCGCGCATAGCCGGAGCGGGTGGCCATGCCATCACCAAACGCACTGGAAAGCAGAAGCGTGTCAGGGTTGAGCCAATTAACCCCGCCCTTGGCCTCGGCGAGGTTGAAACCGTCGGCGACGAAGCTAAGAGACTCCAGATCGAATTCGCGATGCACGACCGCGTCGCTGCCGCCGCGCGACAGGCGCAGAACGGCTCTTTCCCGTCTCTCCGGCTCAAGGGACGCGCCGCGCCAGATCCAGTCCTCTCCGTCGCTAGCGGCGAGGGCGTCCAAATCGAGCAGTAGCTCCCAATGGGGATCCTTGTTCATATAGGCGGCAAGGGTGGTCCGGCGCCACAGTCCGCGCGGGTTTCCGGCATCTTTCCAGAAATTGTAGTGGTACTGGCCGCGGCGCCTGCTCAAGGGGATCCTGTCAGGATGATCGAAAATTGCTGTCAGGGCGTCGTGATCCCGCTCGAATTGCGTTCCACCGAAGTGCTTCAAGGTCCTGGCCGACTGGCTGGCGGCCCAGTCAAGTGCCCGTTCGCCTTCTACATCTTCGAGCCAAAGATAGGGATCATCGGCGGGAGCATTCAGCGTTGGGCGGAAATCGAATGCGGTCATGTCCGGCTAACCCGAAGAGTGATGTCGCCTGGAAAACAGGCGCAAAGTCTTCCGTCGGCCCGGGAAAGCTCAGTTTTCGCGGCTGCGACCGCATGTTCGGCGAGCTTGATCATGGCATGATTTCTCCTCAGTCCTTGCCGCAGCGCGTTTGCGGATAGCCTTGCACGTGTCGTGCCAAACGAGAAAATCATTTCACAACAATGACATGGCTCTGATTGCGGTGTGCTTCATGTCCGACTTTGTCGAAGACCCGACAACGAGTGCAGCCGTGACCGCCTGATAGAACCTCCTGTGCGAGCTCGGTGGGCACTGCGGAATAGCAGTGAAGCTCACCGCGAAACGGCCGAGCTTCGGATCGACATCGGCGACGGGGCGATCGACGACCACTACGTCGCCGGTTTCGGGCGCGGCACAGCCTTGAGGACTCCGCGGCGGCTATCATCAAATAACTGCGTTTACGATGGCTCCATCTTGGCCCACCGGTGGGCGCGCAAAAGACTGCTTTGCGGCCTCATCCCTCCGCCTGGATTGAGTCGCAGGGACCGAATGGCGCACGTGCTTTTGGAACCGGCAGAGTGGTCATAACGCAATTCTCTTCCGGCTATCTTTACAGAGATTCGACAATCCAATTGGTGAAGGTCCCATATCGCGCAAATCATTGATGCGCTTAGGTCTGGGCATGCGCCCATCCGCAACCATCTCATCAAGAGCATCGATCCGACATCAAACATAGAGAATTGCTTCCCCATGAGAGAGGCCTCGCGGCGGACATGAGATTGCGTCACTCTTCATGATCGCGGCCTCCGAGGATGTCGGGATCGAGCCAGTGCAACGGCACGATAGGGTGAAGGATCTGGCAGCTCTTGCAACTGCCGACCTCGATGGACAAGGCATATCGCGATCTGTCCGGCAGAGACAAAGGTTCTGCACTGTCCGTTCATGAAGACTTCGTGCTGGTCTCCATAAGAGAAGTATTCTGGTGCAGAAGGTGCCCGATTAGCTATTCGGAAAAAGGCGACATCGACGTGCAAATCGGGCGCCGCCGTGAGGCGTCCCCCTCAATGTCGGATTTCCGACAGGATCGCAAATCCGACAACCCGTTGTTTAATAAGATTTTCCTTCTCTGGCACGGCCCATGCATGGGACTCTGCGAACGCATCAGCGAGACGTCTCCATGATCATGCGCACCGAAAATGCCGTCGCCGCAGTGAAAACCGCGCTCTCGCCTGCCATCAAGCCGCCGAAAGGCCGGCGCGTCATGGTTGAGGCGGACGATTGAGCCGGCTTCAAACACCTCGATGGGCTGCGTCTCGCGTGACGGCGACGCGGGCATCCAGACGGGCGGATAGGACATACGTCGTTGCCCCACGTCGCCGGCCTTACCCCTCGATTGTCACCGCGCTGGAATGCTCGGGTCTACATTCGACGACGCGAACGCGCTGGACAAATTCTCGCAAACCCGGTCGGGACCGGGGCTCCGAAAACGTCCGCGAGGGGCCCAATGGTTATGGCCGATATTCGCCGAGAACAAGCCACCTAGTCCCTATGATTGCTGGGCCTGAGGGCGGCCCGTCATCCGATATGCAACGGTACGAGGGTTAAGCCGGCTGGCCGGCGCAGA
>NZ_JAMYOU010000062.1:0-11787 GCF_040319995.1 Mesorhizobium sp. M0815
CACCACCGTGCCATGGCCGCTCGCCCTTCAGAGCAAGCGCCGTTCTCTCTCCAAAACTTTTTGCAGAACCTTCAGGACACTATCCTCTGTCGCCTCGGCGACATCTCCCCCTCAAGGGGGAGATCAGGTGCGCTGCGCTAGCCTTGCGCTTTCCACGGCAATGCCGAGCAGCGCCTGGCGTGCCAGCGCGATCGACAGATCGGGCCGCCGGCGCGTTTGCAGCACCGCCGTCTGCAAGCGGGTCAGGGCGCGGCCGAGCGCCTCGCTGCTCCAGCGTTCGAGGGCTTTCTCGACCAGCTTGCGCCTGGAGAAAAACACCGGCGGGCGCGCCGCGGCTACGACCGAAGCGGCATTGCGGCCGCCGGCGTCGATCAGGCCGCGCATCGCCTGGATCGTCTGCAACTGCCGCATCGCCGATGAAAGCACCAGGAAGGGCTGGCCGCCAGACTGGCAATGGCGGGTGAAGGCGCTGTCGAAGTCGGCGATCCTGCCTTCGAGCAGGGCGTCGACGGCCGCATCGAAGGAGAGGCCGGAGACATCGCCGGATGTCGCCTTGACGTCGTCGAGGCCGATTTCGGCCTGGCCATGCGCATAAAGCACCAGCTTTTCGATCTCGCCGCGCGAGGCCAGCCGGTCGCCGCCGAGGTTGCGGCGCAGCGCCTGCCGCGCCTCCAGCGTCATCGACATGCCAGCCTTGCGCAGTTCGTCGTCGATGACCGTGTCAATGTCCCTGGCCTCATCGGCGTAGCAAGGCAGAGCCATGGCATTGTCCGCCGCCTCCACCACGCCGCGCAGGCCGACGCCCTTCTTCAGGTCACCGGCCTCGATCAGGATAATGGCATCGCGCGGCGGCTCGGCGGTCAGCGCCCTGACGTCGTCGGCAAGCGCCTTCTGAGCGCCGGCATTGCGCACCCATAGCAGGCGCCGCTCCGAAAACATCGGCACGGTGTGCGCCTCGTCGAGCAGCCGGCCCTCGTCGCGATCGACCTCCGATCCGTCCAGCCTGACCACCGAGAACGGATCGTCGAGCGGCAGGCCGGTCCTGGCGGCAAAGGCCTTTGCCCGCTCGGCGACCAGCCCGCGATCGGGACCGTAAAGCAGCACGATCGAGACGCGCGGATCCGGCTTCGCGAGCCATGAATCGACCTCGTATGCTTTCTTCTGTGCCATGGTGTTGTGGTTAGCATGGCGAGAGCTCCGGGTGAACCACAGGCGCCGGCCTGCTAGTTCTTGTCCTCGGGGGATTGCAGGATGCTATCAGGCTTGAACGAAGTATCGGCAGCACCGAGGCGTTCATAGTCCGTCATTGCCGCGTCAAGCGATTTGTCTTTCTCGACCGACCACAAAGTCACTGAGGCCAGATAATTTGTGAAGGCGTTCTGCTCTCTTGCGAAAATGGCGGCCAAACGCGAGTCGTTTTGGAAAAAGCGATCGAGTTCCTGTTTGATTGCAACGTCATTCTTCGCCAGCGACCGTATAGCCCATACAGCCGATGCCACCGTCATCACACGCATCATGTCTTTTGATGCCTGGCTCTTGGGGCACCCATATTTCCGGCATGCAGCGACAATCATGATATTCTCGGGGCGACCTGGAGCCACCGCACCCGCGAATTTCCCCATAACAAGGCCGATGCGGATTGCGTCCGCCGCGATGCCGTCACGGCTGGTTCGAAGATTTCCCAGAATATGATCTATGTAGGACAAGTCTCCTGTCGCCATATAGGCGCCAAGCAGCAGATCATTGTCCAACGGGACAAAGAGGGGTGTCAACGTTTTCAAAGGCATGGCACCGGGGGATGCTGCATCCTCCAGCTTTCGGCTCGACGCGAAACGCCGCGCTTCGTCCGTGAGACCAGCCTTGTGCAGAGCGGCCAGATAAAGGTCAGCCGCGCGATCGGAGGGCACGCCATCCAGCAGTTTTCGTCGCATCTCCGGCGAGCCGTCGAACAATGCAGCGAAAAACCCGGTTATCGTTCCGTTTTCAGCGCTGGACGGAGCTTGATCCAAGGTTGTGATAAGCCGGTCAATGCAGGCAGCATCCCTCGTGCGATAGTACGTGCCGATGCAATCGTCCGACTGAGCGAAAGCTGGTCGACCGGATCCAACCAGAAAAGCTACAATCGCCAAAGCGACGACGGCCCTCGATCTGCCTTGCATTCCCGCCTCTCTCACAACGATGCCGTCACGATAAGGTCCTGAATGGTAGGCGCAACTTGAATCGCTGGATGTGCGGGCTCGTCAAAGGCAAGCTCACCCCGGGACATATCGTCTGTTGCGGCAATCGTCGGCAAATTTCTGCTAAGTTGCGTGCTGCCGTCCAACATCGACAAGAAATTTCGCAGACACATCTTCATCTTGTGCGCGGCAGGCTGCATCGGCGGGAGCCGAAGGACCGAAGCCCTGCCCGACGAATTGGCACTGGTCCGGCGGTGTGCAAATATCGCGCCGGGCAACAGTGGAGGACCGAGATCATGGCCGATGCCGGAATGTTGCGCTTCCATGTTCCGGAGCCGGAGGTGCGGCCGGGCGGCACGCCGGATTTTTCAGACGTGACCATCCCCAAGGCCGGCTCGGTGCCGCGCCCCGAGATCGACGTCGATCCGCGCACCATCCGCGATCTGGCGTTCTCGATCATTCGTGTGCTCAACCGCGCCGGCGAGGCGGTCGGGCCGTGGGCCGGCCTGCTTTCCGACGAGGAACTGCTGGAGGGGCTGCGCCATATGGTGACGCTGCGCAGCTTCGATGCGCGCATGCAGATGGCGCAGCGCCAGGGCAAGACTTCCTTCTACATGCAGCATCTCGGCGAAGAGGCGGTGAGCTGCGCCTTCCGCAAGGCGCTGGCGCCGGGCGACATGAATTTTCCGACCTATCGGCAGGCTGGGCTGCTCATCGCCGACGGCTATCCGATGGTCACGATGATGAACCAGATCTATTCGAACGAGGCCGATCCGCTGAAGGGCCGGCAGCTGCCGATCATGTATTCGTCGAAAGAGCACGGCTTCTTCTCGATCTCCGGCAATCTGGCGACGCAGTACACCCAGGCGGTCGGCTGGGCGATGGCTTCGGCGATCAGCAATGACCAGAAGATCGCCGCCGCCTGGATCGGCGACGGCTCGACCGCCGAGTCCGACTTCCATTCGGCGCTGGTGTTCGCCTCGACCTACAAGGCGCCGGTCGTGCTCAACGTCGTCAACAACCAGTGGGCGATTTCGACCTTCCAGGGGATCGCCCGGGGCGGCTCCGGCACTTTTGCTGCCCGCGGACTGGGCTTCGGCATCCCGTCGCTGCGCGTCGACGGCAACGACTATCTCGCCGTCCATGCGGTGGCCAAATGGGCGGCGGAGCGGGCGCGCAACAATCTCGGGCCGACGCTGGTCGAATATGTCACTTACCGCGTCGGCGCCCATTCCAGCTCCGATGACCCGTCGGCCTACCGGCCGAAGGCCGAGTCCGACGCGTGGCCGCTCGGCGACCCGATCGTCAGGCTGAAGAACCACCTCATCCAGCGCGGCGTCTGGTCGGACGAACGCCACGCCCAGGCCGAGGCGGAAATCCTCGACACGGTGATTTCGGCGCAGCGGGAGGCCGAGCGCCACGGCACGCTGCATGCCGGCGGCAAGCCCTCGGCGCGCGATATGTTCGAGGGCGTCTATGCCGAGATGCCGCCGCACCTCAGGCGCCAGCGCCAGCAGGCGGGAGTCTAACCATGCCGCGACGGACCATGATCGAGGCAATCCGCGACGCCATGGACGTGTCGATGGCGCGCGACGAGCGTGTCATCGTCTTCGGCGAAGATGTCGGCTTCTTCGGCGGCGTCTTCCGCTGTACGCAAGGCCTGCAGGCGAAATACGGCAAGAGCCGCTGCTTCGATGCGCCGATCAGCGAATCCGGCATTGTCGGCACGGCCATCGGCATGGCCGCCTACGGGCTGAAGCCTTGCGTCGAGGTGCAGTTTGCCGACTATGTTTATCCGGCCTATGACCAGATCGTCTCGGAAGCGGCGCGGCTGCGCTATCGATCGAACGGCGACTTCACCTGCCCGATCGTGGTCAGGATGCCCACCGGCGGCGGCATTTTTGGTGGCCAGACCCACAGCCAGAGCCCGGAGGCGCTGTTCACCCACGTCTCCGGGCTGAAAGTCGTGGTGCCCTCGAACCCGCATGACGCCAAGGGCTTGCTGATCGCCGCGATAGAGGATCCCGACCCAGTGATCTTCCTGGAACCGAAGCGGCTTTATAACGGACCCTTCGACGGTCATCACGAGCGGCCGGTAACACCATGGTCGAAACACGAGCTTGGCGAAGTCGCCGACGGCCATTACACGGTGCCGCTCGGCAAGGCGGTGATCCGCAGACAGGGCGCTGCGGTCACCGTACTTGCCTACGGCACGATGGTCTATGTCGCCCAGGCGGCGGCCGAGGAGACCGGCATCGATGCCGAGATCATCGATCTGAGAACGCTGCTGCCGCTCGACCTCGAGACGATCGTCGCCTCGGTCAGCAAGACCGGGCGCTGCGTGGTCGTGCACGAGGCGACGCTGACATCGGGGTTCGGCGCCGAACTTTCGGCGCTGGTTCAGGAGAACTGCTTCCACCATCTGGAGGCGCCGGTGGCGCGGGTCACCGGCTGGGACACGCCCTATCCACATGCGCAGGAGTGGGACTATTTTCCCGGTCCTGCGCGGCTAGGCCGCGCGCTCGTCGAAACGATGGAAGCCTGAGGGGGAAGACGATGGGCGAATATGTCATCAAGCTACCCGATGTCGGTGAAGGCGTCGCCGAGGCCGAGCTGGTCGAATGGCAGGTCAAGGTCGGCGATCTCGTGCGCGAGGACGCCGTGCTGGCCGCTGTGATGACCGACAAGGCGACGGTCGAGATTCCCTCGCCCGTCGATGGTGAGATCCTCTGGCTGGGTGCGGAGATCGGCGACACGGTGGCGATCGGCTCGCCCATCGTGCGCCTGAAGGTGGCCGGCGAGGGTAACGTCAAGCCGCCACGGGACGTTGAGGCGGGCGCCAAGCGTACCCCCACCCTTAACCTTGCCGGGGCGAGCCACGGGTCTCGCCCGTCCTTCGGACCCCCACAAGGGGGAGGGGGACGAGCTTCGGCTCCCAAGGCCGACGCCAAACCAGTCCCACCTCCGTCAGGAAGCGCTTCTGTGCGCGAAAGTGAGCCGGCAACGGAATTCCCCTCCGGCGGGGGTACTGCGCCGATCTCCGGCGCGCGGCGTCCGGAGGGCGAGAAGCCGTTGGCCTCGCCGGCCGTCCGCCTCAGGGCGAAAGAGGCCGGCATCGACCTGCGGCAAATTGTGGGGAGTGGCCCGGCCGGCCGTATCCAGCATGAGGACATCGAAGCTTTCCTGGCGCGCGGACCCGGGCCCGCCAAGATTTCCGGGCTTGTCCGCAACGAGGCGGTCGAGGATATCAAAATAGTCGGGCTCAGGCGAAAGATCGCCGAGAAGATGACGCTGGCCAAATCGCGCATCCCGCACATCACCTATGTCGAAGAGATCGACGTCACCGCGCTCGAGGATTTGCGCGCCGCGCTCAACAAGGAGAAGCGGCCGGGCGCGGACAGGCCGAAGCTGACGCTGCTGCCGTTTCTGATGCGGGCGATGGTCAAGGCGATCGCCGACCAGCCAAACCTCAACGCGCTGTTCGACGACGAGGCGGGCATAATCCACCAGCATGGCGGGGTCCATATCGGCATCGCCGCGCAGACCCCGTCGGGGCTGGTGGTGCCGGTGGTCAAGCACGCCGAGGCGCGCGACATCTGGGATTGCGCAGCCGAGGTTGTCAGGCTGGCTGAGGCGGCAAAATCCGGCACGGCGACGCGCGACGAGCTCTCTGGATCGACCATCACCATCACTTCGCTCGGGGCGATGGGCGGTGTGGCGACGACGCCGGTGATCAATCATCCGGAAGTGGCGATCCTCGGCGTCAACAAGATGATGATGCGGCCGGTGTGGGACGGCACCCAGTTCATCCCGCGCAAGATGATGAACCTGTCCTCCAGCTTCGACCACCGCGTCATCGACGGCTGGGACGCTGCGGTGTTCATCCAGCGGATAAAGGCGCTGCTGGAAACGCCAGCGCTGATTTTTGTGGATTGAGGAGATGAATAGAATGTTGGGGCGGTGCGGAACGATCGGGAGGCTGGAGGGACAGCGCCCCCCTCTGCCTTGCCAGGCATCTCCCCCACAAGGGGGGAGATTGGCAGTTTCCGCGCTCCGACCGCTCCTGCGACGGCGGCGATTGGCGAAGGCGGAGGCGAGATCCAATCTCCCCCTTTGTGGGGGAGATGTCCGGCAGGACAGAGGGGTGCGCGAAGGATCGCCACAGAGCGCCCTTTTCCGAGCCGCTGCATGGGGCACGACATGAAGGAAATCTCCTGCAAGCTGCTCGTCATCGGCGCCGGCCCCGGCGGCTATGTCTGCGCCATCCGCGCCGGCCAGCTTGGCATCGACACGGTTATCGTCGAGTTCGGTAAACCGGGCGGCACCTGTCTCAATGTCGGCTGCATCCCGTCCAAGGCGCTGATCCATGCGGCCGAAGAGTTCGAAAAGGCGTCGCACATGGCCGGCGGCAAGAGCCCGCTCGGCATTTCAATCGCAACACCATCGATTGATCTCGAAACGACCATCGCCTGGAAGGACGGCATGGTTAGCCGGCTTAACAGCGGCGTTGCCGGCCTGTTGAAGAAGGCCGGGGTCAAGACCGTGCACGGCTGGGCGAAATTCCGTGACGGCAAGACCGTCGAGGTCCAGACCGAAACCGGGATGCAGGTGGTCCGCGCCGAGACGGTGGTGATCGCCACGGGCTCGGCGTCGATCGAATTGCCGTCGCTGCCCTTCGGTGGGCTGGTGATATCGTCCACCGAAGCGCTGGCGCTGAGCGAAGTGCCGGAAAGGCTTGCCGTCGTTGGTGGGGGCTATATCGGGCTGGAGCTCGGCATCGCCTTCGCCAAGATGGGCGCCAAGGTGACCGTGGTCGAGGCTTTGCCGCGCGTACTGGCGCAATATGATGCCGAACTGACCCGGCCGGTGGTGAAGCGGCTCGCCGAGCTCGGTATCGAGGTGCTTGTGGGCGCCAAGGCCAAGGGGTTGTCGACCAAGGGCGATGCGCTGCTGGTCGAGACGAAGGACGGCAAGAATGCCAAGATCGTTGCCGACAGGATTCTGGTCACCGTCGGGCGCAAGCCGGTGGTCGAAGACTGGGGGCTCGAGCAGATCGACCTCGACATGGCGGGAAAATTCATCCGCATCGACGACCAGTGCCGCACCTCGATGCGCGGCATCTTTGCCGTTGGCGACGTCACCGGCGAGCCGATGCTGGCGCACCGGGCGATGGCGCAAGGCGAAATGGTCGCCGAGATCGTCGCCGGCCACAAGCGCAGCTGGGACAAACGCTGCATTCCCGCTATCTGCTTCACCGATCCGGAGCTGATCACCGCAGGCCTGTCGCCGGAGGATGCAAAGGCCCGTGGCGAGATCAAGGTCGGATTGTTCCCCTTCGCCGCCAATGGCCGGGCGATGACGAAGATGGGTGAGGAGGGCTTTGTCCGGGTCGTTGCCCGCGCCGACAACCATCTGGTGCTCGGCATCCAAGCGGTCGGCCAAGGCGTGTCGGAACTGTCGACGGCCTTCGGCCTGGCGCTGGAAATGGGCGCGCGTCTGGAGGACATTGCCGGCACCATCCACGCCCACCCGACGCAAGGTGAGGGTTTTCAGGAAGCGGCGCTGAAGGCGCTCGGGCAGGCGGTGCATGTTTGAGGGCAGCTGATCTCCCCCCTTGAGGGGGAATTGGCCGGCAGGCCAGAGGGGGTCGGTTCGACTGGATGCGACCTCCCTTGCGACAGATGGAGGTTAGCGCTCTACGCGAGGCGACCCCCTCTGTCGCCTTCGGCGACATCTCCCCCGCAAGGGGGGAGATCGGCAGCTTCGCCGTCGGGCAACCGCACTCACCCCGCCAGTCGGCTAACCATCTCGTGCTGCGCGTAGGCGCGGCCGAAGCGGTTGGCCAGGAAGGCGTCGAGCGCGATGTCCTCCTGCTTGATGAAGCCCTCTGCCGGCAAGGTGCCATCGGCCAGCATGTCGAGCACGGCACAGATCGCGGACGCAGTGGTGATCTGGATGGCGCTGCGCACCGTATCGCCGACGCGCCTGGCGTAGATCTTGTTGGCGTAGGTCTCCTGCAGCAGGCGGCCGTTCTTGCGGCCGCTGACGGTGACGAAGACGATGACCACGTCCTGCAGCGTCGCCGGCAGGGCGCTTTCGAAAATGTCCTTCAGCACGTCGCGGCGGTGGCGCAGGCCGAGGTCGTTGAGCAGCGCCTTCATGATCGCGGCGTGGCCGGGGTAGCGGATGGTGCGGTAGTTCAGCGTCCGCACCTTGCCTTTCAGCGTTTCGGCCAGCGTGCCCAGCCCGCCCGAGGTGTTGAATGCCTCGTAGGTGACGCCGTCGAGCGAGAATTCTTCACGCTCCTCCAGCGGCGGCACTTCGACCAGCTCGCCTTCGACGATCGCCTCACAAGGCTCGCAATATTCGTTGATGACGCCGTCGGTGCTCCAGGTCAGATTGTAGTTCAGCGCATTCGACGGGTATTGCGGCAGCGCGCCGACCCGCATGCGCACGCTTTCCAGCGTGTCGAATCGGCTGGCGAGATCCTTGGCAACGATCGAGATGAAGCCCGGCGCCAGCCCGCATTGCGGGATGAAGGCGCTGTTGCCGGAGCGCGCCAATTCCTTGACGCGCCTGGTGCTGACGACGTCCTCTGTCAGATCGAGATAGTGCACGCCGGCGCTGGCCGCCGCTTCGGCGATGCGCGTGGTCAGATGGAAGGGCGCGGCGCTGAGCACCGCGAACTTGCCGGCCAGGGCGGCTTCGAGGGTGCCGACGGCCTCGATATCGAGTTCCAGCGTCTCTACGCCGGCCAGCAGTTCGGCCGCGCCGAGCTGCGCAGCCGAGCGGTCGACCAGGGTGACATGGTAGTCGCCCGTGGATGCCAGCATCTCGGCTATGGTCGAGCCGATCTTGCCGGCGCCGACGACGATGATTTCCTTCATGACCGGTCCCTCGCACCAATGTTAAATAGACGGCTAGAATCGCAGCTTGCCTGTCGAAAGGAAGCGTGGGATTGTGCAAAACGCAGTCTCTGTTTGGCCAATACGCCGGCAAGGTTCGTCGAAATGCTTAGTGATGCCGACCAGGCGCTGCTTTCCCTGCTGCGCATCAATGCACGCGCCTCGACCGCCGAACTGGCGCGGCGGCTGGGCGTCTCACGGACGACGGTGCAGAGCCGGATCGAGCGGCTGGAGCAGCGCGGCATCATCACCGGCTACGGCGTCAGGCTCTCGCCGGATTACGAACAGGGACTGGTGCGGGCGCATGTCCTGCTCACCGTCACGCCCAAGCTTGCCGACAAGGTGGTGCGCAGCCTGCAGGCGCTGCCGCCGGTACGGACGCTGCATTCGGTGAGCGGCAATTTCGACATGATCGTCATCGTCGAGGCGCCGTCGATCAGGGATCTCGACACGCTTCTCGACCAGATCGGCGCCATGGACGGGGTCGAGCGGACGTCGTCGTCGATCATCCTGTCGACGCGGATCGATCGCTGAGCGGGCTGGTGTCGCGGGTCCAGACGCTGGCGGGACAGCGCCCCCTCTGCCCTGCCGGGCATCTCCCCCACTTGGGGGGAGATCGGCAGCTTCGCTGGCAGCGCACCTTTTGCAAGGTCGGTGGTTGGCGAAATCAGTGATGACGGCCAATCTCCCTCCTTGTGGGGGAGATGCCAAGTAGTGGGAAAGAGGGCAGGACAGAGGGGGGCGCGAAGGGTCACCGAGCGTCGTGACCAAGCTGGCGCTCCCGCAGCAAAGCGATATAGCTTCCAAAATGTTGGATGAGAACCGCGGTGGCAGGCATAAGGGCGGTCACGCAAGATTTCCAGAGGAGGCCTCCTTGCCCAAGCAGTGTTTCGGAAAATCCCATGTGCCGTTGTCGCCGGCGGTCAGGGCCGGCGATTTCGTCTATGTCTCCGGCCAGGTGCCGGTCGGCGGCGACGGGCTGGTGGTCAAGGGCGGCATCGCCGAGCAGACCGAACAGGTGCTGTCGAACATCAAGGCGGCACTGGCGCTGGCCGGCTGCACGCTGGACGATGTGATCAAGACCACGGTCTGGCTCGAGGACGCGCGCGACTTCGGCATCTTCAACACGGTCTATGCCCGGCATTTCCCGAAAGATCCGCCGGCACGCACGACTGTGGAGTCACGGCTTATGATCGACATCAAGATCGAGGTCGAAGCCGTCGCCTACAGGCCGGCCTGACGGAAAAGCGGAGACAGGCGCAATGCAATTCGATCTCCTGATAAAAGGCGGCCGCCTCATCGATCCGGCGTCCGGCCTCGACGCACAACGCGATCTGGCGATTGCCGACGGCCGTATCGCCGCGATCGACACCGAAATCCCCTTCGAACGTGCAGCCCGCGTCATCGACGCCACGGGCTCCATCGTCGCGCCCGGCCTGATCGACCTGCACAGCCATGTCTATTGGGGCGGCACGTCGCTCGGCGTCGATGCCGACCGGCTTGCGGCGAAGAGCGGCACCACCACCTTCATCGATGCCGGAAGCGCCGGCGCCGGCAATTTCCTCGGCTTTCGCCGCCACGTCATAGAGCGCTCGAAAGTCCGCATCCTGGCCTACGTCAACATTTCCTTTGCCGGCATATTCGGCTTCTCGCAGACCGTGGCGGTCGGCGAGTGCAGCGACCTCCGGCTCTGCGAACCGCGCGAAACGGTGGCGGCGGCGCGCGAGCACGCGGACGTGGTTGTCGGTGTCAAGGTCCGCTCGGGTCGCCATGCCGGTGGCACCAGCGGCATCGCGCCGGTCGATCTCGCGCTCGAAGCCGCCGACAAGGCCGGCCTGCCGCTGATGGCGCATATAGACGAGCCGCCGCCCGGCCGCTCGGAAGTGCTGCCGCGGCTGCGCAAGGGCGACATCCTCACCCACTGCTTCCGGCCGTTTCCCAACGCGCCGGTCTTCGCCTCGGGGGCGGTGCGGCCGGATATGCGGCTGGCGCGCGAGCGCGGCGTCATCTTCGACATCGGCCACGGCATGGGCTCGTTCGATTTCGAGGTGGCCAAAGCGATGCTCAGCGAGGGTCTGGCGCCGGACGTGATCAGCAGCGACGTGCATCTCTACTGCGTCGACGGGCCGGCCTTCGACATCCTGGTCTGCATGTCGAAACTGCTGGCGCTCGGCATGCCACTGGTCGAGGTGCTGCGCGCCGCAACGCAGCGGCCAGCGGAAGCGATCGCCAGGCCAGATCTCGGCAGGCTGGCGATTGGCGTGGTCGGTGACGTCGCGGTGCTGCGTCTGCGTCCAGGCCACTTCACCTTTGTCGATTCGGTCGGCGCCTCGCTGGTCGCCGAGCAAAGGCTGGTCTCGGCCGGCATCGTGGTCGGCGGCACCTGGTGGCCGAACGAGGCGGTGGACGATCTCGGCGAGACCGAACGCTTCGAAGCGCATGCGCACGACACGCATGTCGAGGTGGCGAGCCGGCATTTCGGACATAGCCACGATTGACGGCGATGTGGCTCCCCTTCTCCCCTTGTGGGAGAAGGTGTCGCCGAAGGCGACGGATGAGGGGTGCTCCAGCTTGGCACCCACGGCGATCCGTCCAACACCCCTCATCCGTCTCGGCGCTACGCGCCGATCCACCTTCTCCCACAAGGGACCTGTTGCGCAGTCATGAGCAAAAGCTTGCGGCGGCGGGGTTGCGGCGGTTGTTCG
>NZ_JAMYOU010000063.1:0-8552 GCF_040319995.1 Mesorhizobium sp. M0815
GCCCGTCTGCTTCACTGCCATCGCGATTCCCTCAGACCGTCCACCTCAGAGAATCACAATCAGCGAATTACGCAACAGGCCCACAGAGGGGAGAAGGAGGGGTCGCGCCAGGTCCATCACCGCCGCAAATGCCGCTCAAGTTCCTCGGCTTCCGTTACCACCGGCAGGCAAACCTGCCCGGTGCACAGCCAGGCGCCTGGCCTATCTGTTGGCGGCAGAATGCCGCCTGGTAGGGCCGGCAGGTTTATTGCCGAGCGGGTTGCCACGACAATGTCAACCCTTCGTGGATCCGGTGATCGATTCGCTACCGGAACGAGCTGCGGGTTCGCCAAATCATCCACGATCCCCAGTTTCAGCGGTTCGAGCGCCAGGGCACAGGCATTGACGATTCCCGCCTGGCCATAGCCCTGGTGCTCCGCCCGCCCGGCCGCGTGCTCGGCGACTGTCCAGGCTTTTTCCCAGAGATCGAGATCGCCGGTCAGCGACGACAATCGGACCATGGCTTCGATGATCTGCCCGGTGGCGGAAGGAATGGCCTCGTCGACATCGCCGCGGATGCGGATCGGCACATCCGTGCTGTCCGATGCGGTCAGATAGTAGCCGGTCTTGTCGCTGTCCCGGTGCCAGAGATCGAGTTGCTCAATGAAGTTCTTGGCGCGATCGATATAGTCGGGATTGCCGGTCGCCTCGAACAGCGAGACCGCCGCATTGGTCATGGCGGCATAGTCGCTCGACAGGGCCGGGAACAGCCTCTTTGCGCCGAGCATCGAATGCGGCAGGCGGCCGTCACGTCCGGCGCCCGCAATGGCGGCAAAGCCCGCTGCCGCCGCTTCGATCCAGTCGGATCGGCCAAGCGATCGCCCGGCCTCGGCAAGGGCTGCGATCATCAAGCCGTTCCAGTCGGTCAGGGCCTTGCCGTCACGCCCTGGCCGGATGCGCTGTGACCTCGCCGCGAGCAATTTTTCTTTCAGAGGGACGAGCTGTTGGCGGTCGATCACACTTTGCGTCTGCTGGGCTTCTGTCTGGCGGATGATCGGCTTGCCCTCCCAGCCATGCGGGTCGGCAACTGTGAAGTAGTTGAAAAACAATGCTGATTCGTCATCAAGGGCAAGCTCGACCTCATCCTTGCTCCAGGTATAGAACAGCCCTTCTTCCCCTTCGCTGTCGGCATCGAGACTGGCAGCGAAGGCACCGCCCTCGACCCGCATTTCGCGCAACAGCCAGGCAATCGTTTCTTCGATTCGCAACCGGAACAATTCCTTGCCAGTTGACGCGTAGGCCCAATTGCACAGCCGGACGAGTTGGGCATTGTCGTAGAGCATCTTTTCGAAATGCGGCACCAGCCATTCGGCGTCGGTCGAGTAGCGACTGAGGCCACCGCCGACATGGTCGTAGATGCCGCCGGCCAGCATCTTTTCGAGGCTGAGGAGAACGGCGTCACGATGGGCTGCGGTGCTGTCGCGCAGCCAGGACAGCCAGAGGCTCTGCATGAACGGCGCGTTGGGGAATTTGGGTGCGCCGCGCAGGCCGCCCAGCTCGCGGTCGATCATGCCGTCAATGCCGTTGGCGAGCTTCGCTAGCGTGTCGCTGTCGAGTACGGCCTTGGCATGGCTGCCCGCCAGCCGCGCCTCGACATGCGTAGTCAAACCGTCGGCGCTTTGGTTAACGCTTTCTTTCTTCTCCCGCCAAGCCTTGTCGACCGCCTCCAGCACCTGGACGAAGCCCGGGCGCCCGTAGCGGGCTTCGCGAGGGAAGTATGTGCCGCCCCAGAACGGCTTGCCGTCCGGCGTCAGGAACATGGTCAGCGGCCATCCGCCCTGCTCGCCCATCGAGGACAGCGCCGCCATGTAGATCTGGTCGATGTCGGGGCGCTCCTCGCGGTCGACCTTGATATTGACGAAGAGACGGTTCATGACGGCGGCGACGCCGTCGTTCTCGAAGCTCTCATGCGCCATGACGTGGCACCAGTGGCAGGCAGCGTAGCCGACTGACAGCAGGATCGGACGCTGCAGCGCCTGTGCTTCGGCCAGAGCGGCAGGCGACCATGGCCGCCAGTGCACCGGATTGCCGCTGTGCTGCTGCAGATAGGGACTGGCCTCTTCGGCAAGCAGGTTTTGTGCAGGCAATGTCACGGCGCAACTCGATGGTGGATTGAACAGGCATAGCTAGGGCGCTTCGGCAGAGCGGGCAAATGATTTCAAAAGACTCCATCGTGGCACTGTCGAGCGGGCGCCTGCCGGCCGGCATTGCGGTGATCCGAATTTCGGGGCCGCAGAGTCGATTCGTAGTCGAAACGATTGCCGGATCGGCCGTGCCGAACCGCGTTGCTAGCTATCGCAAGTTACGGGCGCCGGACGGATCGGTGCTGGACAGCGGCCCGGTCGTCTTCTTTGCCGGTCCCGACAGTTTTACCGGCGAGGACGTTGCCGAGTTCCATGTGCATGGCGGACGCGCCGTCGTGGCGAAGATGCTGGAAACGATCACCTCCTTCGACGGCGTCAGGCATGCCGAGCCGGGTGAATTCACCCGCCGCGCCTTTGTCAACGGCAAGCTCGATCTGGTCGAAACCGAGGCGCTGGCCGATCTCATCAATGCCGACACCGAGGCGCAGCGGCGCTTTGCCGTGCACAATGCCGAAGGCGTGCAGAGCGAACTCTATCTGGGCTGGCGCCGACGGCTGATCCACGCCCGCGCGATGATCGAGGCCGAGATCGATTTTGCCGACGAGGACGACGTGCCGGGTTCGGTCGCCGACACAGTCTGGTCCGACGTGCGGGCCATGATCGCCGAGATCGAGCGCCATGTCGCCGGCTTCCGCGCTGCCGAAATCATTCGCGACGGGTTCGAAGTCGTCATCCTCGGTGCGCCGAATGCCGGCAAATCCAGCCTGTTCAACGCTCTGGCGCGGCGCGAGGCGGCGATCGTCACCGATGAGCCGGGCACGACCCGCGACCTGCTCGAGGTGGTGCTGGACCTCGAAGGGGTGCGGGTCCGGGTAACCGACACCGCCGGTCTGCGCGAGGCGCCCGGCAAGATCGAGGCGATCGGCATCGAGAAGGCCAGGGCCAAGGCGCACAGTGCGGACCTGCTGTTGCTGCTTGAGGATATGGCTGAGCCAATGGCGATCGGTGTGCTGCCGGGCGCCATTCCGGCGCTGAGGGTCGGAACGAAGGTTGATCTTCTGAGGGGCAAATCACCCTCGCCTGTGGCGCACTATGATATCGCTATCTCGACGCGGGACGGCACGGGAGTGGCCGAATTGCTGGACGAGATCGGGCGCCGCGCCGCAGCGCAGATCGGCCAGGCCGGCGATATCCTGCCGTCGCGGCTGCGGCACGTCGAGCTGCTCAATGAGACGAAACGCTTCCTGCTTGCGGCAGTGGCAAGTAGTGATCGCGGACAGGAATTGCGGGCCGAGGAACTGCGCCTGGCGGCGGATCGGCTCGGACGAATCGTCGGCGCGGTCGATGTCGAGGACATGCTCGACGTGATCTTTTCGCAATTCTGTATTGGGAAATGACTCACGTGAAACATTGGGAAGAATACGCCCCAGTGATTCACGTGAAACGCTGGGCGGTCAGTGGAGGGCATTGTTTCACGTGAAACGATTCGCTGTGCAAATGTCGCAGGTGCTGCAGGTTGAGGGGTTAGGTGCGGCTCTCGCCTTCTCCCCGTGTGGGAGAAGGTGGCCAAGCGAAGCTCGGTCGGATGAGGGTGTTCCAGCTTGGCACCGACGGTGCTCCGTCCAGCACCCCTCAACCGTCTTGGCGCCGCGCGCCAATCCACCTTCTCCCACAACAAGGGGAGAAGGAAGACAGGGCAGCGCCGGGCGTTCTCTATCTGCAATGGTCAGCGCAGTTATGCGCCTGAAGCCTCTCTGTTCTTGACAGCTCGTCCGGGCGGGCACATGTGTCGGCAGATTTGAATCGGAAGATACAGATGACCAATCGCTATGATGTGGTTGTGGTGGGTGGCGGCCATGCTGGGTGCGAGGCGGCCAGTGCTGCCGCGCGTGCCGGCGCCAGAACCGCGCTGGTGACGCTGCGCTTCGACACGATCGGTGTGATGTCCTGCAACCCGGCGATTGGCGGCCTCGGCAAAGGCCATCTGGTTCGCGAGATCGATGCCATGGACGGGCTGATGGGGCGCGTCGCCGATGCGGCCGGCATCCAGTTCCGTCTGCTCAACCGTCGTAAGGGGCCAGCGGTCCGCGGTCCGCGGACGCAAGCCGACAGGAAGCTCTATCGGCTCGCCATGCAGGCGGCGATCCGCCAGCAGGCCGGCCTCGATGTCATTGAAGGCGAGGTGCTGGACTTCGACATCAATGATGGAGAAATCGACGATGGGCGCATCGCGGCGGTGCTGCTGGCAGATGGAAGCAGGCTCGCCTGTGGTGCCGTGGTGCTGACGACCGGCACTTTTTTGCGCGGGCTGATCCATATTGGCGAGAAGAAGATCGTCGCCGGCCGCATGAACGAGCAAGCGAGTATCGGCCTGTCGGCGACGATGAGCCGCGCCGGCTTCAGGCTCGGGCGGCTGAAGACCGGCACGCCGCCGCGGCTGGACGGCAGGACGATCGATTGGGCGTCGCTTGAGAGCCAGGCGGCGGATGAAGATCCCGTGCCGTTCTCGCTGCTCACCGACCGCATCGAAAACCCGCAGATCCATTGCGGGATTACGCGCACGACCAATGTCACGCATGAGCTGATTCGCGCCAATCTTGGCCGCTCGGCTATGTATTCGGGGTCAATCGAAGGCGTCGGGCCGCGTTATTGCCCGTCCATCGAAGACAAGATCGTCAAGTTCGGTGACCGCGAAGGCCACCAGATTTTTCTGGAGCCAGAAGGGCTCGACGACGACACGGTGTACCCGAACGGCATCTCGACCTCGCTGCCCGAGGACGTACAGCTCGACATCCTGAAAACCATTCCGGGGCTGGAGCGGGCAACGATGCTGCAGCCCGGCTATGCCATCGAATATGACCATGTCGACCCACGCGAACTCAAGCCGACGCTGGAAACCAAGCGGATCGCCGGGCTTTACCTCGCCGGCCAGATCAACGGAACCACCGGCTACGAGGAGGCTGGCGCGCAAGGGCTGCTTGCCGGCTTGAATGCAGCGCGCAAGGCGTCGGCGAGCGATGAAATCGTGCTGAGCCGCACCGAAGCCTATATCGGCGTGATGGTCGACGACTTGACCAGCCGCGGCATCGCCGAGCCCTACCGCATGTTCACCTCGCGGGCCGAGTTCCGGCTGTCGCTGCGTGCGGACAATGCCGATGAGCGGCTGACGCCGCTGGCGATGAGGCTGGGGATCGCCTCGCCGGAGCGAACGCAACGGTTCAACACTGTCGTGCAAGACCTTGAGAAGGCGCGGCAGCTCGCCCTCGGCACCACGATGACCCCCAATGAGGCGGCGCGCCATGGGCTCGAGATCAACCGGGACGGCGTGCGCCGCTCGGTCTATGAGCTGCTGGCCTATCCCGGCGTCGATATCGCCTGGCTGGGGCGCATCGAACCTGCTTTTGGCGCTATCGACGCCAAAACGGCCGAACGTCTTGAAACGGAAGCCAAATATTCCGTCTATCTCGACCGCCAGCAGGCCGACGTCTCGCAGATCAGGCATGAGGAGAGCCGGCTTATTCCCGAGTCGCTCGACTTTGCTTCTGTTCCCGGCCTGTCCAATGAGTTGAAGCAGAAGATGCTGGCACGCCAGCCGCGTTCCATCGCTGACGCGCAGCGTATGGAAGGCATGACGCCGGCGGCGCTGGCGATTATCGTCGCGCATGTCCGCAACGCCGAGGCGGCCGCGCGAAAGCAGGTCGCGTGAGCGCTGCGTCCTGGGCGAACCTACAACAGGCAGCAGGCCCGGTTTCACGTGAAACATTCGGTCGTCTGGTCGAGTTCGAGGCCGTCTTCCAGAAATGGAATCGCCGGATCAATCTAGCCGCGCAATCGACGCAGGACGATGTCTGGCGCCGCCACATCCTCGACAGCGCGCAACTGGCGCGAATCAAACCGGACGCGAAGCGCTGGGTCGATCTCGGCTCCGGCGGCGGTTTTCCCGGGCTTGTGCTGGCCTTTCTGCTGGTCGAGCGTGAAGGGGCCAGCATCGACCTGGTTGAAAGCAACCGGAAAAAAGCATCGTTCCTGCAAGCGGTCGTCGGACAGTTCAGCCTGCCTGCCAAGGTCATCGCGCGGCGCATAGACGACAGCTATCCTCTTGTTCCTGCACCACAAATCGTCACGGCCAGGGCGCTCGCCTCGCTGCCGGCCCTGCTCCACCTGGCGGCGCCGTGGCTGACGAAGGGCGCGCGCGGCCTGTTTCACAAAGGCCGGGATTACCGCGCCGAAGTGGCAGAAAGCGCTCAACGATGGTCTTTCGATCTGGTAGAACATGCCAGTGTAACCGACGCGCAGGGCGTCGTTCTCGAAATATCCGACTTGCGACAGCACCCTGGCTAGTGACCGGCGACCCCGAATGAATTTCTGGCATAGACCCATGATGAAGAACGGCCCCCGAATCATCACCGTCGCCAACCAGAAGGGCGGCGTCGGCAAGACGACGACGGCCATCAATCTGGCCACCGCGCTGGCCGCTATAGGCGAACAGGTGCTGATCGTCGATCTCGACCCGCAGGGCAACGCCAGCACCGGGCTTGGCATCGACCGGCGCGACCGCACCGTCTCGTCCTATGATGTGCTGACCGGCGAACTCGACCTGGAAGCGGCGGCGATCCCGACGGCGGTGCCCGGCCTGTCGATCGTGCCGTCGACGCTCGATCTGCTCGGCATCGAGATGGAAATCGCCTCGGCGCCGGACCGGGTGCTGCGGCTGCGCAACGCGCTGCGGGCTTCGGCCGAGCGCTCGGCCAATTTCGGCTATGTGCTGATCGACTGCCCGCCCTCGCTCAATCTGCTGACGCTGAATTCGATGGCTGCGGCCGATTCGGTGCTGGTACCGCTGCAGTGTGAATTCTTCGCGCTGGAGGGCCTGAGCCAGCTGTTGGAGACGGTCGAGCAGGTGCGCCGTTCGATCAACCCCGATCTGACGATCCAGGGCATAGTGCTGACGATGTTCGACGGGCGCAACAATCTCGCCAACCAGGTGGTGCAGGATGTACGGGCGCATATGGGCGACAAGGTCTATGAAACCGTCATCCCGCGCAATGTCCGCGTTTCCGAGGCGCCGTCCTATGGCAAGCCGGCGATTCTCTACGACCTCAAATGCTCGGGCAGCCAGGCCTATCTGCAGCTTGCTTCCGAAGTGATCCGCCGCGAGCGCAAATTGCGTGCCGCCTAACAGTAGCCAACAAGCGATTCGATACCGAAACGATCTGGACGGACGATGAACGAAGACCCTTCGAGAAAGAGACTGGGCCGGGGATTGGCGGCCCTGATCGGCGAAATCGATCGCCCGGCGGCACCGGAAAAGCCGGGGCTGGCGGCCGACGGCAAGGTGCCGATCGAGTTCCTCAGCCCTAACCCGAAAAACCCGCGGCGGCATTTTGGCGACGCCGACCTGACCGACCTCGCCCAGTCGATCCGCGAACACGGCGTGGTGCAGCCGGTGGTGGCGCGGCCGTCGAAAACCCAAACGGGCCGCTACGAGATTATCGCCGGCGAGCGTCGTTGGCGTGCGGCGCAACGCGCCGGGCTGACCGAAATCCCGATCATTGTGCGCGATGTCAACGATCGCACGGCGCTCGAACTGGCGATCATCGAAAACGTCCAGCGCACCGACCTCAACCCGGTCGAGGAAGCGCTGGGCTACCAGCAGCTGATCGACGACCACGGCTATACCCAGGCCGATCTCGGCCAGGTGATCGGCAAGAGCCGCAGCCATGTCGCCAACACGCTGAGGCTGCTCAAGCTGCCCGACGTCATTCGCGACATGCTGGTCGATGGGGCGCTGTCGGCCGGCCACGCCCGTACCTTGGTGACGGCCGACGACCCGGCCGGGCTCGCCAAGCGGATCATCGATGAGGGGCTTTCGGTGCGCCAGGCCGAGGCGCTGGCGCAGATGCCGGTCGGCGCGCCGGCGGCAAAACGCCAACCCGCCGCACCGCCGCAAAAGGATGCCGATACACTGGCGCTGGAGCGGCAGATGACCAGCACGATCGGCATGATCGTCACGATCGAGCACAACCAGCGCGGCGGCGTGATCAGCGTCGCCTACCGGACGCTGGAGCAACTCGATGAGCTTTGCCGCAGGCTGAAGCGGGAGTAGGTGGGTTGCCAAAATGCCAGGACCTTTAGCCGGCAAATAAATTTTGGTCCTAAGATTGGCAGTTCCGTCTTCTAATAGGAGAACAACCGCGCCGGTGATTGGCGAAATCGCTCGAAGCGGTTAATCTCCCTCCTTGAGTGGGAGATGGCCGGCAGGCCAGAAGGGGTCGTCTCACATCAAGCGCCCACGTCGTCTGTCGCGGAAGGCGCTGGCGTTCCACGCGCTGTGACCCCCTCTGTCGAGTTGTGTGCGTCAAGTTCTGCAAAAATGGCGTGGCAGTAGCTGTGACGTCGGCGTGTCCGCCGCGCAGCCCCCGTGTTTAG
>NZ_JAMYOU010000064.1:0-8252 GCF_040319995.1 Mesorhizobium sp. M0815
CAAGGCGACCGCCCAGGTGACGATGGCGGCGATCGCCTTCAACATGCGCCGATGGGCCGCTATCGCGGGATAGGTGCGCCTGAGTCCGCCCATACAGGGTCGGACGACCGCCTGAAACCCCAAACAAGACGTCAAATCCCCCGCAAAGCGAACAACCGCCGCAACCCCGCCGCCGCAAGCTTTTGCTCATGACTGCGCAACAGGTCCCTTGAGGGGGAGATGTCCGGCAGGACAGAGGGGGGTGTGACGGATCGCAACCTTGGCAATTACCCGACAAACCCCACGCGCTTGTGGCTGCCATCGCAGAACGGCTTGTTGGCGGAGTGGCCGCAGCGGCAGAGGAAGGTGCGTTGCGTGCGGTCGACCGTGTGGCCGGTGCCGGTGACGATTTCGAGATTGCCTTCGAGCTTGAGCGGGCCGTTGGTGGTCGGCGTGACGGTGAGCGGGCCATCGCGCGCTTCCAATGCCGGCGTGTCTTTCAGCGCCGGCTCGCCGGTGGCGGTGAAGCCCGCCTTGGCGTGGCTGCCATCGCAGAACGGCTTGTTTTCCGAGGCGCCGCAGCGGCAGAGCGTGGCGCGGTAAAATGTTTCGCCGCCCAGCACGATCTCGGCATGCACGGCCAGCGGGCCGTTTTCCCTTATGCGCACAATGTTGAGCACCGGCGGCTGTTCCTGCGGCCCGCCATCCTTGCGGACATAGGTGATGGCGCCGGACGGGCAGCCTTCGGCGAGCGCCACGATCTTCTCGACGCTGGCCGCCTCGGGGTGGATCCACTGGTCGGGCGCATTGGGCACGAAGACACGCGGATCGCCAAGCACGCAGTTGCGCGAATGGATGCAACGTTTTCCCGAAAAGCCGATCTCTATGTTTTCGCCTTCGACCACTGCCATGGGTGGGATCTCCTCTCGGACTACGCTATGGCGACGGCCAGGACGACGTCAAGGCAGCATTCTCCACCTCGTGAGGGCCGACCTCGGGCGCGGCGGGAAGGGAATTCGCATTTTTTGCTCGCAGCACTACATTTTGTTCTTGCTTTGTGCCGGCAGCTATGCTACTAATTTGACTATGGTGCCAATCGGCTCCAACGACCCGCCCCACCGAGGCGGGTTTTTTGTTTCAGCTTTGAATTCCGGCGTTGCCGGCCGACGCTGGCGGGACAGCGCTCCGCTGCTATGGCCTCTGTACGACCACCTGGCCCACAAGGGTGAGGCAATCGCATACAGGAGTCCCCCTCATCCGGCCGCTTCGCGGCCACCTTCTCCCCGAGGGGAGAAGAGGCTGGCGCCAGTGCAGGCGACTCCTCTCCCCTCGGGGAGAGGTCGGATTGCCCCGAATTCCCCTTCGCAATTCGGTTGGCAATCCGGGTGAGGGGGCGCTTGCCGGTGTGCAATAGCCCTCGAACAAAAGGGAGACAGTTCACGGAACCAGATCGATTTCCTCGGTCTCGCCGCCACTGCAGGTGTAGCAGCAATCGTCGCATTTTTCCGCGTTGGCGGGGCCGACACCCCAATAGGTATTCTCGTCACCATCGACCCAGGCGCCGTAGCAGATCGATTCGCCGTCATTGCAGGACAGCGGGATCGACTTGGTCTCGCCGTCGTTGAGATAATAATCCTGATTGTTGCCCGGCCAGACGTGGTCGCGGTCCTGGCTGTACAGTTCGACGCGCATGGCGTTGGGATGGCTGTTCTTGATCTCGAACGTGACATCGCCGGCATGCGCGACGGGCGCAAACAATCCGACGATGAACAGCGCAGCGGCAACGCGGCGCGCGAAAGCGTAAGACAACATGATGATTCCCCCCGGAATGAAACGGCCTGCTCGGCCGCGCGGGGGGAACATGGCATGGCGGGTTGAAGGGTGGAAGAGGTGATTGCGGCATTTGCGTCGCAAGACGCGCGAGGCTGCTAAGGAAGAACCCTCTCCGGTTTGCTTCGCAAACCACCTCTCCCCACTTCGTGGGGCGAGGAAACCGCCAATCGCCGAAGCCTCACAAGACCTGGGTTCCTCGCCCCCACATGGTGGGGGAGAGGTGGCCGCGAAGCTGCCGGAGAGGGGCGGTCCGACGGGCTCAACGATCGGGCTTCAGCAGGGTCCATATCCAGCCGATGAATGTGAGCACCAGGAAGGGATATCCGGCAGCGGGCAGCGGCGCCGAGGTCGGCAGCAAAGGGGTGCCCCAGAGGATCAGGCCCACTGAGACGACAAACAGCACAGCCGCCACGACAGCGGTGAGCCGCATCCACAGGGCGAAGGTTTTCGGCGCGCTGACCATGATCAGCGCCGCCGCCCAGAGCGAGATACCGCCGACATAGGAGGGCACGCTGGCCTCAAGCCCCGCCGCATTGCCGGCGAGCAGCAGGCTCTCGCCGGCGAGAAAGGTCAGAAATCCGGCCGCCACGCAGTCATTGCCCAGCCGCTGATATTTCATCGTCAGCAGCGCGGTTGCTACCACCAGTGCGACGCCGTCGATCGTCCAGAGTGTTTCGCGAAGGGACGCGCTCTCGACGAAGGTGCCGACGAGGCCCATCGCGCCGCCGATGGCAAGGCCGATCGCGGCGATCGTGTCGGAGATAGCAGGGCTGGCGGGACGCATCGGGACCTCCCTTCCAAGCTCAAGGATACTTCAAGACGGGACCTTCTCCAATGGCGGCCCGCTGCCTAAAGCGAAGGGCATTGGCCGGCGCATATTTAATCGCATCGGGAGGCGGTTCGGTCAGCTCGAAATTGGGAACAGCCCGGCCACGGGGGAAATGGGCGTAACCCCGTTCAATCGCCCATCTTCAGCGCCTGGATAAACGCCTCCTGCGGGATATCCACCTTGCCGAACTGGCGCATCCGCTTCTTGCCCTCTTTCTGCTTGTCGAGCAGCTTGCGCTTGCGCGAGACGTCGCCGCCGTAGCATTTGGCGGTGACGTCCTTGCGCAGCGCCGAGATCGTTTCGCGGGCGATGACCTTGCCGCCGATCGCCGCCTGGATCGGGATTTTGAACAGATGGTGCGGGATCAGCTCCTTCAGCTTCTCGCACATCTGGCGGCCGCGCTTTTCCGCCGCCGTGCGGTGGACCAGCATCGACAGCGCGTCGACCGGCTCCTCATTGACCAGGATCGACATTTTCACCAGGTCGCCTTCCTTGTAGTCGGTCAAATGATAGTCGAAGGAGGCGTAGCCCTTGGAGATCGACTTCAGACGATCGTAGAAGTCGAAGACCACCTCGTTGAGCGGCAAATCGTATATCAGCATGGCGCGCTTGCCGACATAGGACAGGTCGGCCTGGATGCCGCGCCGGTCCTGGCATAGCTTCAGGATGCCGCCGAGATAGTCGTCGGGGGTGAGGATGGTGGCGCGGATCCATGGCTCCTCGATGGCGGAGATCTTGACCACGTCGGGCATGTCGGCCGGGTTGTGGAGTTCCTTGACCGTGCCGTCGTTCAACAGCAGGCGGTAGACGACGCTGGGCGCGGTGGCGATGAGGTCGAGGTTGAACTCGCGCTCCAGCCGCTCCTGGATGATTTCGAGATGCAAGAGGCCGAGGAAGCCGCAGCGATACCCGAAGCCGAGCGCGGCGCTGGTTTCCATTTCAAAGGAGAAGGACGCGTCATTGAGGCGCAGTTTGCCGACGGCGGCGCGCAGGTCTTCGAAATCGGCGGCGTCGACGGGGAACAGGCCGCAGAACACCACCGGCTGCGCCGGCTTGAAGCCGGGCAGGGCTTGTGCCGTCGGGCGCTTGTCTTCGGTGATGGTGTCGCCGACGCGGGTATCGGCAACCTCCTTGATCGAGCCGGTGAAGAAACCGAACTCGCCGGGGCCGAGCTCATCGACATTGATGCGGGCGGGCGTGAAGACGCCGGTGCGCTCGACCAGGTATCTGGCGCCGGTGCCCATCATGCGGATGGTCTGGCCCTTCTTCAGCACGCCGTCGATGATGCGGACCAGCACGATGACGCCGAGATAGGCATCATACCAGCTGTCGACCAGCATCGCCTTCAGCGGGGCCGTGATGTCGCCCTCGCGCGGCGGCGGCAGATCGTTGACGATCGCTTCGAGCACGTCGGGAATGCCGAGGCCGGTCTTGGCCGAAATCAGCACGGCGTTGGAGGCGTCGATGCCGATCACCTCCTCGACCTGCTCGCGGATGCGCTCGGGCTCGGCGGCGGGCAGGTCGACCTTGTTCAGCACCACGACGATCTCGTGGTTGTTGTCGATCGCCTGGTAGACATTGGCCAGCGTCTGCGCCTCGACGCCTTGCGAGGCGTCGACGACCAGCAGCGAACCTTCGCAGGCGGCGAGCGAGCGCGACACTTCATAGGCGAAGTCGACATGGCCGGGCGTGTCGATCAGGTTGAGGATATAGTCCTGCCCATTGTTGGCGTGGTACTTCAGCCGCACCGTCTGCGCCTTGATGGTGATGCCGCGCTCGCGCTCGATGTCCATCGAATCCAGCACCTGCTCCTTCATGTCGCGCAGCTCCAGCCCGCCGGTCGACTGGATCAGCCGGTCGGCAAGCGTGGATTTGCCATGGTCGATATGGGCAACGATGGAGAAGTTGCGGATGTTTTTGATCGGCGTGGTCATGCGGCGCGCTTTAGCAGGGGCACGCTACATCGGCAAGCGGCGGGGCGCGGGTGCGGCGGCGGGGCGGCAAAGTCGTTAAACTTTGATCCATGAGATTAGAGCATAGTTCGCGCGCGGCGTGATAGTCCACTGGCCATCGCCGTTTCGGGGGGATCGGAATGCCGCTGTCCGCACGCAAATTTCTCAAATCGGTGAGCGGCTCGTTCGCGCCATTGCTCGCCATCTTGCTTATCCCGATGGTTGCCGCATTGGGTTTTTCCATCGACTATACCTCGGCGGTTTCAACCAGGGCCTCGATGCAGAGCGCACTCGATGCTGCGTCGCTGTCGATTACGACGCTGGAGACGACCACGACGTTGGCGGACCGCCAGGTGAAGCTGCAGGAGGTGTACCTGGCCAATGGCGGGCAAGGCACGGCCAAGCTCGACAGCTTCGTCGTCGCCACCGACGGCGCAGCCAGCATCAAGGCTTCGGCCGGCTTCGCCATGCCGACAAGTTTCATGCAGATCGTCAAGATCAATACGGTGCAGGTCGGCGTTGCGTCGGCGGTGACAAAGCGGCCGGCACTGGTGGAGGCGACGTTCAAGGTCGACAAGATCTCTGGCTGGTGGGACAAGACGGTGACGCTGTACGGCACCAAACCCGGTGACACGGTGGCTAACAAGCTGATGAGGATCTCCTACGTACACAACAGGTTTGGCGATCCCAAAGGTTACGGAACGTCCTCTGTCTACACGATCAACGGAACGACGGAGACGCTGGTCCAGAAACAAGTATGCACGACCGCCACGGTGCTCAGCTTCTACGGCTTGCCCACCGGCACAATCACTCAGACCAGCGGCACCAAGAAATACGCAACCACCTGCGTCAACACGATGTATCCCGCGACCGGCGCCGGTGCGGTGATCGATGTGAAGGACATCGACAACCTGTCTCTCGAGATGAAGATTCCGAATCCCAATCCTGGTCTTGGCGGCGGCTATCTGGCCTCAGGCACGAAGACAACCCTGCGATCGGACGATCCGGTCACTTCCGATCGATTGTTCATCGACAAGGTCAAGACGCTAGCCAATACGACTGTCGACATCTTTACGGCCGTGCCGTGCGGCACCACCAGCAGCCAAGCGTGGGAAGATGGCGGATCACTTACCAACAACACCGTAGGTGACGCCGATTTTTCCTATTTTGTGACCGGCAAATGCGCCTTCAACAAGCGGCCTTCGGAGACCGTGCTTACGCAATAGCCGGGCCAAGTGCCGATCTCCCCCCGTGTGGGGGAGATGGCCGGCAGGCCAGAGGGGGGCGCTGTCCCGCGGCTCTCGTAATTTGCAAATCTGGCAACCTCCAATCCGCTTGGCCCATCCTAGCATCGAGTTGGCGTTACTCGGCGTCCACGTAGGATGACGCTCGGTGGCGCCCCCCTCTGTCCTGCCGGACATCTCGCCCACAAGGGGGGAGATCGGATGTCGCCTCGCTCTCGCCAATCCCTAAGACGAAAAACTTGGACTTCTCCTCAATCACGAAGCGGTGATGCTGTAACGAACCGTGTGTCGGCGGCGAAGTGTGGACATGGAACCGCACAGGAGAACAGCGATGACCGGATCGGAACGAAGCACAGCCCGCTGTTTTCCGCGACTTTGTTTCCGGCAATCGGTTTTTCGGTAACCAGCGCGGCCGCCGGCCAGACGCTGACCGTCGTAGAGCTGTTCACCAGCCAGGGCTGCTCGTCCTGTCCGCCGGCCAACGCCAATCTGATCAAGGTCAAGGACCGGCCCGGCGTGCTGGCGCTGTCCTTCAACGTCACCTACTGGGACTATCTCGGCTGGAAGGACACATTCGGCAAAGAAGAATTCACGCAGCGCCAGGTCCGCTATGAACCGTCGCTCGGCCGTTCCGGCCCGTTCACGCCGCAAGTGGTGGTCAACGGCAGGGCCGATGCCGTCGGCGCCAGGCCGGGCGAGATCGAGCAGCTGATTTCGAGCGGCGGCCACGGTGACGGACCTTCGCTGTCGCTCGCCGGCGGAAAGATCAGCATCGGCGCCGGTCCGGTGCCCGGCGGCAGGGCCGACGTCTGGCTGGTTCACTACCGGCAAGGGCGTCGTCGAGGTGCCGGTGGCGCGCGGCGAAAACACCGGCCGCACGCTGCCGCACGCCAATGTCGTGCATTCGCTGACCAGGCTGGGCAGTTGGACCGGCGACGCCACCGCGCTGCCACTGCCGGCGGCGACGGGTGGCCTCAGCACAGCGGTGCTGGTGCAGGTGCCGGGCGGCGGGCCGATCCTTGCTGCCGCAGCGAATTAGAACACGTTCCGAAATTTGCGCAACGCCGCAGCGGCGCCGCCGCATGCGATCAACCCCTGCCAAACCCAAGGAGATCATCATGACCAATCGTTTGACCAATCGCCCGACCCTGGCGGCACTCGCCTTCGCACTTTGCTCGACGGCGCTGTTCGCCGGAGGCGCGGCGCGGGCCGAAGATGCGATGAAGCCGGCGAACGCCATGGCGACAAACGCCATGAAGCCGGCAACCGATGCCATGAAGCCGGCCGGCGCCATGGCGCTTGATGCAATGGCCACAACTGCGATGAAGGCGGGCGATCCGATGAAGGCCGACTGCATGGACAAGGCCGCCGCCGAGACGGACGCCATGAAGAAGGCAGAGGCGACCAAGGCCTGCGATGCCATGGCTCCGGCCAAATAGGCGATGCGCACAGCAATGTGAGAGCCCGGCGGATCTATCCGTCGTATAATCCACACCAGCATCATGGGAGATCAGACATGACCGGAGCCCTGAAACGATCGTCGATTTTCGCAAAAGCAGCACTTGCCGCGCTCATCCTCACGGCTGCTGCTGCCGTGTTCTGGCAGACACCGGCAGTCTCGGCCGAAGACGCGGTGGTGATCCCGCCGCCGGCAATGGACGAGAAGGCCACCGCCGGGACCGAAAAGGCGGTCTTCGCCGGCGGCTGCTTCTGGGGCGTCCAAGGCGTGTTCCAGCACGTCAAGGGCGTCACCAGCGCCGTTTCCGGCTATGCCGGCGGCGACAAGGACACCGCCGTCTATGAAATGGTCGGCACCAGCCGGACGGGCCATGCCGAATCCGTCGAGATCACCTACGACCCGTCCGAGGTGACCTACGGCCAGCTGCTGCAGGTGTATTTCTCGGTGGCGCACAACCCGACGCAACTGAACTACCAGGGCCCGGACAGCGGCACCCAGTACCGTTCGACGATCTTTGCCGAAAACGACACGCAGAAAAAGATCGCCGAAAGCTACATCGCCCAGCTCGACAGGGCCAAGGTGTTTGCAAAGCCGATCGTGACGACGCTGGAGACCGGCAAGACCTTCTATCCGGCCGAGGACTATCACCAGGACTTCCTGACGCTCAACCCGACCTATCCCTATATCGTCTACAATGATCTGCCCAAGGTCGAGAATCTGAAGCGGCTGTTCCCCAATCTCTACAGCGAAAAGCCGGTGCTGGTGCTGGCCGCCAACAAGAGCTGATTTTTTGCGCCGGCGGGCGCGACGGAGAATAAGCGTCGGCGATCCTTCGCACCCCCCTCTGTCCTGCCGGACATCTCCCCCGCAAGGGCAGGGCTATCGCATATGAGTGATGGCATTGATGAGATAGTCGTCGTTCCAGGCGCATTTCTTGATGCGATGGCTGATGGGAA
>NZ_JAMYOU010000065.1:0-5476 GCF_040319995.1 Mesorhizobium sp. M0815
ACTTCACCAGCGTGTGTGCCGGTTGCCACAATGCCGCGCCACAGGGAGCGACCAAGACGGGACCCAACCTGTGGAGCGTCGTCGGTCGCGACAAGGCGTCTGTGGCAAAAATGCGTTACTCCGACGCTTTGCTCGACTGGGAGGGTGTATGGACGTACGAGGATCTGAACAGATATCTCTTCGGACCCATGCTCACCACGCCGGGCGTTTACATGGAGACGCCTGGTGTTCCGGACGAGACCGAACGGGTCGACCTGATCGCCTACTTGCGCACACTCAGCGACAAGCCGATCCCGCTGCCCTGAACGTTAGCCCCAGGAGGGCCGCGGCCGGATTGCGCCCAACGCCGATGAGCGCTCGAATTCTGCATGGAGGTCACTTCGCTTCCCCTTGACGAATGACCGGTTGGATCCGATTTTGGCTGTTCAGGGGTGGCAAGGGACAGTTTATGGCGCGCAAGGCGGACCTTCGGCTCCGAGCGGTGATCTGAGAAATCGATAGGCGCAGCAATAACATACGAGTTCCCAGTTTCATCCTCTTCGGGCGCGCCATCAATCCAATGCACGGCCCGCCTCATGGGGCCTCTCGGGCGCGGTGAGCTCATAGCCGCCCGACTATGACCGTGACCGGCGCCGGTGGTCGGAGGGTCGCGAGGGCTGAGCGCCATCCCTGCCAAAAGAGGGGATGGTCTGCTGATACCGACTCAGTCGGCCTGCTTGATCTCCGGACCCGGTTCAGTCGGCGGCGCTGGCGTGCAATCCTGGCCGGTGCATTCCTGCACGGGATCTTTCGCCGGCGGGAGACAGTTTTGGCCTTCACAATGAACGGGCGGCTGCACTGTTGCGGCTTTGTTGTTCGGCGGCACAGGCCGATCCTCAGCGCGAACGGTAGGCATTCCAAGGTCGATCATGGCCGTGCACAAGAGCGCAATCCGAAGCAAATTCATTTCCGCCTCCGCAACTGACAGCCAGATGCAGACTACACGTTTGACCTGCGGCCAACATCCTGTCACCCGCGAACGGCGTTAACAGCGCGTTTCATTGCTGGCCAGCAGGGCGCGCGATTGAGATCGAGTGTCGTCCTCTTCCTAACAAACATCGCCAGGAACAGGCGTTCGGCGTGAGATGGCTGAAGCCAACCTTCCGATTTTCCGATACGCTCGTTTGAGGGTTTGAGGTGCCTTAGGGCTTTCGCGCATTCGAGGTTCTTCAGGTCTTTCACGGGGGGAGCATACATGATGGCATTCAACAGCGTCCGCTTCCAGGTCAAGCCGGGAAGTGAAGACGAATTCGTCGAACTGTTCAGCAGCGCTCCGCGCGATTTCGAGGGATTGCGAAAAATGGCTCTCATCAAATCCGGAGATGGCGCCTTCTTTTCGATTGGAGAGTGGGACACTTTCCAGCACATGGTCGATGCTCGGCCCAAAATGCTAGGCAATCTTGATCGGTTCCGGTATACGTTGCAGCAGCTTGAAGGCGGATATACGGATGCTGTTTCCGGCGAGGCCGTCTTCGACACGGACGGCAGGAGCGGCGGCCGGTCGGTATAGTGTTCGCACTTCGAAAAGCTTATGCCGTGCGCCACTTCCGGCTGCCTCACCTAAACCGCACATTCCCCCTGGAAAGCTCTGCCACCGACCTGCATCCCATCAGCCGCATGTCGCGTTCGATCTCGGTTCGCATCAGGCCGAGCGCCCGTTCGACGCCGGCCTGTCCGGCCGCTGCGAGCGGGAAGAGGTAGTAGCGCCCGAGGCCGACGGCCTTGGCGCCCAGCGACAGAGCTTTCAGGACATGCGTGCCGCGCTGGACGCCGCTGTCGATGATCACGTCGATCCTGTCGCCCACCGCGTCGACGATCTCTGACAGCTGGTCGAAGGGACTGCGCGAGCCGTCCAACTGCCTGCCGCCATGATTTGACAGAACGATGCCGGTGCAGCCGATGTCGACGGCCTTTCTGGCATCGGCAACGCTCATGATTCCCTTCAGGCAAAACTGGCCGTTCCAGAAGCGGACCATGTCTTCGACGTCCTTCCAATCCAGCGACGGGTCGAGGATCTCCGTGAAATAGCGGCTGATGGAAAGCGCTCCGCCACCGAGATCGATATGGCCGTCCAACTGCGGCAGGCTGAACTTTTCGTGCGTCAAATAGTCGATGGCCCATCTCGGCTTGATCGCAAACTGCATCATGCCGCCGAGCGTAAGCCGAAAGGGGATGGAAAAGCCGGTCCGCAGGTCACGCTCGCGGTTTCCGCCGGTGACGCTGTCGACCGTCAGCATCATCACCTCGACGCCGGACGCCTTGGCGCGCTCCATCATGGCGCGGTTCAGGCCGCGATCCCTGTGGAAATAGAACTGATAGACCTGCGGCGTCCTGTGCTTGCGGACTTCCTCCAGGCTGACCGTGCCGAGCGACGAGACGCCGAACATCGTCCCGAACTTCTCCGCCGCCGCGGCGACGGCGCGCTCGCCGCTATGGTGAAACAGCCGCTGGAGAGCCGTCGGCGAACAATAGACCGGCATCGCCAGTTTCTGGCCCATGACGGTGACCGACATGTCGATCTGCCCGACACCGGCAAGCACGTTTGGGACGAGGTCGCAGTCCTCGAACGCAGCCGTGTTGCGCCGCAGCGTCGTCTCGTCGTCCGCGCCGCCATCGATATAGTCGAAGATCGGTCCTGGCAGGCGCTGTCTGGCCAGCCTGCGAAAGTCCTGAAAATTATAGCAGCTTTGCAACCTCATAGGGCTCAATCGGATCTATGCGGGGCGCGATGTCAAGCCTATGCAATTGTCGATCGCCGACTATTCCGCCGCCTCGCGTCAGCCCGCCACCGCGCCAACCGACTCCCGCTCCACCAGCGGGCATTCGAGCTTGGTGATGGGATGGCGGCCACGACCGGGAGGGGCGGGGACTTCCAGCTGCTCGATCGCCCATTGCCCCATCGCCATATGCGGCAGGATCGACGTCGTCAGCGGCGGGAACAGATGGCGCGCGATCTCCTCGTCGTCATAGCCGACCACCGAAATATCCTGGGGGATGTGCAGGCTGGCCTCCTTCAGCGCCTCGTAGCAGCCGATCGCAGTGCGGTCGTTCTGGCAGAAGATGGCGGTCGGCCGGTCTTTCAGCGCCAGTAGCTTGATGGTCGCGGCATAGCCGGCGCTCGCCGACCAATCGCCTTCGACGACCAAGGCCGGGTCGAACGGGATGTCGGCTGTCGCCAGCGCCCGGCGGTAGCCCTTCAGCCGGTCCTGCGCCGCCTGCATCCATGGCTCGCCGGTGATGGTGGCGATACGGCGATGGCCATGGCTGATCAGGTGCCGGGTCGAGCTCTGGCCGCCGGCGATCTCGCTCGGCACCACGGCGGGGAAGGCATAGTCGGCGGTGTAGCAGTTGAGCAGGATGACCGGAATGTCGAGGCCGTAGAGATACTCCGGCGCGACGATCTCGCGGGTGAAGATGGTCATGTAGATCAGCGCCGAAATGCCCTGCTTGGTCAGCGCCGCGATGGCCCGGGGCTCCATCACCTCGTCGCCCATGGTCTGCGCCACCAAAAGTACATTGCCAGCGTTCCACGAGGCTTGCCGCGCCCCTTCAATGGCGACGACCGCCTCCGGGCTGGTCGCCAATTGGTCGACGGCGAAGCCGATCACGCCATCCAGCCCGTCAAAAGCGGCAACCGGCGCTCGCAGGGCGGAAAACACCGGCGGCGCATAACTGAGGGCCCGCGCCGCCTCTATCACCCGCTCACGAGTTTGCTGCGATAGCCTGATGCCCGGCGTGTTGTTGAGGACGAACGAAACCGTCGCCTGCGAACAACCGGCGGCCCTGGCGATGTCGGTCATGGTAACGCGGCCTCTGGGGTTTTTCCCGGACGGCTTGCGCCGCCTTGTACCCTCAAGGACGGGATCGCGCAGTGGTTCGTTCATGTCATTTGTCCCTCAAATCTCGCATTTGTAAGGTAAAGCGATGCTAATAGATATAAGTGCCGTCTTAAGTGATTTAGTCGCGAATCCGACGTGACAGCGCATTGGGAGGCTCCTTTCTTGTGAGAATCCCGATTAAACTAATACTCTTTACTAATATCCGGCGGCCCTATAACGTCAATCCATCATGCTCGGACGAACATCGAACCCGCGCATGTTCGGAACGTAAGCCAGCCTAGTGGCGGACAGTTCCCGTCAACCGAAGCTCGCCTGCCGTTTCGAGGAAATGTCAGACAAATCGGACTATTTACGAACGACGAATGAGTCTCTAAAGTCGACGATCGCGGCTGGAATGGCGTCGTTCTTCGCTGCCGGAACCCTGAGGAGGAGGGCGTCCAAGCCGCGCCGGCACGTTCATCATCAGCGAAAATTACTGAGTCAAATGGGAGGTTGAATATGAAATCTGCGATACGAAATGCGTCCGTCGCCGCTGCGGCCCTGCTGCTCGGCCTGTCCGTGAGCGCAATTGCGCGGGCCGACGACAAGCCGACACTGGCCTTCGTCGTCAACGGCGCTTCCGATTTCTGGAAGGCTGCCGAAGCCGGGGTCAAGAAGGCTCAAGGCGAATTGCCCAATTACAATCTAGAACTCAAATATCCGGAGCAGTCCTCGGTCGCCATCCAGCAGCGCCTGATGGACGATCTGGTGACGGCCGGTGTTAAGGCGATCATGGTCTCGGCCGTCGATCCCAAGACGTCGACCGACGGGCTGAACAAGATCGCCTCGGAAACGGCGTTGTTCACCACCGACAGCGATGCACCGCAGACCAAGCGTGTCGCCTATATCGGCTCGTCCAATGTCGATGCCGGCAAGCAGGCGGCAGAGATTGCCAAGAAGGCGATGCCAGATGGCGGCAAATGCCTCGGCTTCGTCGGCCTGCTCGGCGCCGACAATGCCAAGGAACGCATCCAGGGCATGAAGGACGGCCTCGCCGGCACCAAGATCGAACTGGTCGACGTGCGTGGCGACGATATCGACCAGGCCCGCGCTAAGAAGAACGTCGAGGACGCGCTGGTCGCCAGCCCCGACGTCACCTGCATGGTCGGCTTCTATTCCTACAACACGCCGCGTATCTATGAGGCGCTGCGCGATGCCGGCAAGCTCGGCCAGATCACCGTCGTTGGCTTCGACGACGATCCGATCACGCTGGGCGGCGTCAAGGAAGGCACCGTCGCCGCCACCGTCGTGCAGCAGCCCTTCGAATGGGCCTATCAGGGCATGAAGCTGATGGCCGCCTATCTCGAAGGCAACAAGTCGGGCGTTCCCGCCGATGGACTGATCATCATCCCGACCAAGATCATCGGCAAGGACGATGTCGACGCCTACGCCGCCAGCCTCAAGGCGATGTCTGGAAACTGAGCAAACTAGGTTGCGGGCGGGCCGCGATTTGTAGAAGTGGCGGGCGGGATTTTAAGTGGGACGCGCGGCCAGCCCCCAAAGACACAAAAACACAACCCACCACCTTAGCCCAGGCGCAGAAATTAAAACACACCCAA
>NZ_JAMYOU010000066.1:0-4309 GCF_040319995.1 Mesorhizobium sp. M0815
GGCGCAGCCGGTTGGCGTCGTTGCCGTCCTCGTAGCCGGCGGCGATCATCTTCATGCGAAAGCCGATCATGTCCGCCAGGCTGTGGACGACCTGGTCCGGGCAGCGCGGATCGTCGATGCAACGCGCCAGACGCTCGGCCACCCGCAACCGCTTTTCCACCTCGGCCAAGGCCAGAACGCCGCTGTTGGACGACAGCATGCCGCCGTCGAAACGGGCGACGACGGACTTGCCGCCGACTGATGACAAACCGCTCAGCGGCAGCGCAAGATCGTTCATGGTGGGTGTGGTCTCCGGGAAATGGTTCGGATCGGCTTAAGCAACCAAATCCTACGTCATTTCAACGATCAGATCCCGAGCAGCCAGCCAGTATTCGACCGTCGCTGGCGCCTCCGCCCACTGAGGCCTTGTGCTTCCTCCAGCGAGTCAAGCCGATCACCATGCGTGTCGCCAGTTCTGGTGCTCACCCACGTGCCATTTGCGATCTTGTGTCGGTGAGAGCACCGCAAGCACCTCCCCTGCTAGAGGGCAAGGCGGCTTGCGTCGCCCGTGTTGTTACTATTCTTCGCTGTGGTCGGAGTTTTTTCCTTGGCTTCGGAATCGGGACATTCGGCTTTGCAAAAAATAGGCCATCGTGGTCGATCGTCACGCCCCCCGAGTTCGGCGGCACGATGGGACGACAACGGCAGCGCAAGCCCATTTGCGCGAGGGGCTCGTCCCTTCAAATACTTGATGCATTTGCGCTTTGCGTACCTCCGTGCATGTTGCTCGATGCCAGGCGGAGACCTCTGTCTAAACGATCGCGCATCGATGCAACGCCCACGCGTAGATCGCCATCATCGCGGCGATCGCTTTGCCGCGATCGCCGCAGCCGTTTTCGAGCACGACAATCATGCCGGCGCTGTCGGCAGCGATGCGCATGCAAAAATTCACAGATGCATTCTGGCCAAATGCTAGCTGCCCAGCAAATGTCCGGCATTTCGCAAGGCCCCTAGGAAGAGACTGGCATGGCCGTTGGCATCGATCTTGGCCTGCATCGACAGAGGCATGCTGTGCCAGTTCTCCAAGGGCGCAATGAAATGTGAGAACGTACCGTTGACGATGCAATGGTGGGTAACAAGGCCCTGTCTGTCCAACGCCAGCACGCCGATCTGGTCGCCCTGATATCGGATGGCTGCGACCCGCTGGACCCCCGCATCACCGTCGACCCGCACGTCGAAAAGCAGGATGCCGCGGCTCCTGGTGGCTACCTCGGCGGCCTTTTCAGCGAAGCTTAAGGAGAGCGAGCGGACGCTTTCGACCGCCAGCTGTAAAACCATCAAATCCAGTTCATCCACTGCCATAAGGTACCTGCGCGCAACACATGGGTGATAGCAATCGACCACACCGCTTGTTCACAGATGTCGGCTCACGACCGATCATTCAGGTTGTTGCCGGACGTCCATTGACCGAGGGAGTGCTCCGGTTCGAACCGATCCTGAAGCGGAATACGCTGGATCTATGGAACCCGAGGAGCAGGCCAGCCAAAGTTGCCGCGACAATTGATGTCGTGATCATTCCAGACATCTGCATCGGCGTCGCTGAACATCCCACTGGTAAGTCCGTTGTTTGCGGCAAGCCCATCCTTGGGCCGTCTAGTACCTGAAACCCTCGCGGTGGCGTCCCTCGAAGCTCGGGACCGCCGGGCGCTTGATCGCGAGAACTTTGTTTACGAAGGTCCGGACCTCCTGCAGAGCTTATTCTGGTGCGCTCGCCTTTGAGCATTCCGCTGAAGCGTGACGTTTCGCTAGTCAGTGTTCCTTGCAGGCTCACCGCGAGGGCGCCTTGCACACAGCTGCACGTCAGCGCATGAAACTCGTCCCCCGTTCACTTCACAAAATGGATTTCCTGAAGTACTGGGAGCGCAGAGAAATCTCCGGTCGCAGCCTACCCGGTTAAAACAAGGACCCAAAAATGAAGACTCTCGTCGTCTGCTCCGGCGGATTGGACTCCGTTACCCTTGCTCACAAGGTGGCAGCGGAGCACGAACTCGCCGGCCTCCTATCTTTCGATTACGGCCAACGGCATAGAAAGGAATTGGGCTTCGCCGCCCTTTGCGCGGAGCGACTGAGCGTCCCGCACCGCATCATCGACATCCACGAGATCGGCGGCGGCCTTTCCGGCTCCGCGCTGACCGATAATGTGGACGTGCCCGACGGGCACTACGCCGAAGACACGATGAAGGTCACGGTGGTGCCGAACCGGAACGCCATCATGTTAGCCATTGCCTTCGGCCTCGCCGCAGCGCACGGCGCTGACGCGGTGGCGACGGCCGTGCATGGTGGGGATCATTTCATTTATCCCGACTGCCGTCCGGCCTTCATCGACGCTTTCCAGATGATGCAGGACCACGCGCTCGACGGCTACGCGAAGATTCGCGTTTATGCACCCTATGTGAATCTCACGAAGGCGGACATTGTTAGGTATGGAGCAGCATACGGCACGCCATTTGCGCAGACCTGGTCCTGCTACAAGGGCGCCGAGCGTCACTGCGGGAGGTGCGGGACCTGCGTCGAGCGGCGCGAGGCGTTTCATCTCTCTGGGCAGCCGGACCCCACCGACTACGAGGACTCCGACTTCTGGCTCGATGCGCTGCGAAGGAGGACCGCGTAATGTTCCGCATCACCAAGGAATTCCACTTCTCAGCCTCGCATCAGCTCAGCTCGTTGCCACCCGATCACCAATGTGCGCGCCTGCACGGGCATAACTACATCGTTGAAGTGGAGCTTTCAGCGAATGGACTGAACGAGCACGGCTTCGTGCGCGACTATCATGATCTGGCGCCGCTCAAACGCTATATCGACGAGAGCTTCGACCACCGACATCTCAACGAAGTGCTGGGGCATGAGCAAGTCACGGCGGAATGTCTGGCCAGACATTTCTATGGATGGTGCAAGGCACGCCTGCCCGAGACCTCGGCCGTGCGGGTCAGCGAAACGCCGAAAACCTGGGCGGAGTACCGGCCATGACCCATACGCATCCGGCAATTCGCGTCAGCGAGATTTTCGGGCCGACGATCCAGGGCGAGGGCGTGCTCATTGGTTTGCCGACTGTCTTCATCAGGACCGGCGGGTGTGACTATCGCTGTTCCTGGTGTGACAGCCTCCATGCGGTGGATAATCAATTCCGCCATGAATGGGAGATGATGTCAATCGACACGGTGTGGCAAACCGTCGTTGCGCTTTCCGGTGGCCGGCCAGTGATGGTGTCACTGTCAGGCGGCAATCCTGCCATTCAGCCGTTTCGTGCGCTCATCGAGCGAGGCCATGGTGAAGGTTACCGTTTTGCGCTGGAAACCCAAGGTTCCGTGGTCAGGGACTGGTTTGCCGACCTTGACGTGCTGGTCCTCAGCCCGAAGCCGCCGTCAAGCGAAATGAGGACCGATTGGGCCGCTGTCGAGGCGTGCATCGAAGCGGCGCAGGAGAAGCCGCAAATCATGCTCAAGCTCGTTGTTTTCGACGACAGTGACTACGCTTACGCGAAAGACGCCGCCGCGAGGTTTCCGCGACTTCCGATCTATCTGCAACCCGGCAATCACACGCCGCCACGCGCCGGAAATGAAGACGCGCCTGTCGACCTTGACGGAATAATGAAACGCATGGAGTGGCTGATTGAAAAGGTGACCCGCGACAGGTGGTTCGAAGCCCGCGTGCTGCCGCAGCTGCACGTAATGCTCTGGGGTAACAAGAGAGGTGTCTAGCGTGCGCCCGCTAGGGCGACGGCCTTGGGCATAACCACAACAAGATGTCGACCATCTGGATGCCGATCGCAGCCACCTGAGGCAAAGTGCTTGCGTCGACGGCCTTCCAGCGGCTGCCAGCCTGCGTGTAACGCCCAGAGCGACCTCCAATCCCCGACAGTCGGCCCTTCCTTCGACGAAGGGCACGCGCCAGCGGCGAGTGCAGAAATCCGCACAAGCACGGCGTGAGAGGTCCTGCGCGTTTCTCGCGCCGCCGCGTTTTGACACGGAGCTTGCGGCAGCGTTGGTGCAGCGTTCGACCGGAGCGCCGCGACGGGAGAAGCCTGGGCGGGAGGAACCCACCTCGATCCGGTCAGGGAAAGAAACAGTGTCAGCTGCACAAGTCCGCAGCGCGGGCCCCGCGCCCCGCAAAGCCTTCTATGCCAAGCTTTACGCGCAGGTGCTTGCCGCCATCGCCCTCGGCGTCGCAATTGGCTATTTCTATCCGGGGGACCGGCGAGAGCCTGAAGCCGCTGGGTGATGCCTTCATCAAGCTGGTCAAGATGATCATCGCGCCTGTCATCTTCCTGACA
>NZ_JAMYOU010000067.1:0-3538 GCF_040319995.1 Mesorhizobium sp. M0815
CTTACTGAAATCCCTGTCCCGAACTTACTGAAATCCGTGTCCGCGACTTACTGAATTCCTTGTCCGGGACTTTGCGAAACCCGCACACCAGTGCCAAAAGGCCGTCGGGACCTTTTCTAAAATCGACGGGATGACTGGCGAGCAACACCTTTACGCCGGCCGGGATCATGCCTGGCGAACCGCCCGGATAATCCTGGCCAAATGATCCTGGCCGACGTCGGCGCCGGCCCGAATGACCACATCGCCCAAACAGATCTCCACTGTCGAAGACGCCGCTTGGGTGACCTCGACAAAGCCAAGCCGATCCGCATCTCGCTGCGGCGTGACCGCACCGCTCTTGATCGCCTTGCTCCGCCAGCCGAACAGCTGGGCTGGCGCCATCCCCGCTTGTCTGGCGATGGCCGATACATTTGCGCCCGGCTTCAGTGTCGCCTCGATCAGCCGCGACTTCGCTTCCGCCGACCAGCGCCGGCGCGGACGCTGCGGGCTTGCCTCCAGTCGGTTGGCAACCGCTTCAAGAACATGGAAACTTCTATCATCAGGCATAGGCGCAGACATAGAAATTGACACTGCAAGCTCCTCGGCTCCTTGCTTCAGTGTCAGTATGTCTCGCTCATCACCTCAAGCCGCGCCAGATGGGGTCAGCTTGGCGCTTACGCTTGACGAGAGTGACATCCTCGATGATGTGGGTAAGGAGTCGCTTGCGTTCGCGGTTTGGTGTGTCGGGATCCGCCCAGAGCTTGTTGAAATCCACCGTCATTGCGACCAGCCGCTCGCGGACAGCTTCATCAAGGATGAATTGATCGTGCTCCCGGGCACGCTCACGCTCTTCGCGGGCCTTGGCCAAAATACGGAGCTTCTCGTTCCATTCGCCTTCGAGCGTGTCGGCGACGAGACGATTGTCGGGATCGACCAGCATGAAACGGCGCTGGGCGAGATCGGCCTCGATCTGGGCGCGCTCGACCGCGCGACAGCGCAGCCGATCTGCTTCTTCATGCCGGGCTTGGATCTCCTTACGGACGTCGAGCGCCAGTTCGACGGCCGGCGTCATCTGCTCGGCAATCAGCCTGCCGATGGCTTCATCGACAGGAGGCCCGGCGATCGACTGGCACAAGGGGTCACCGCGATAGGTATGGGCGCGATCGCAGATGTACCAGGCTTCCTGTCGGCCGCGCCGGGCAGCGTAGCGAACCCGGAAATGCCGGCCGCATTGCCCACATACCGCCCGACCTTGCAGCAGCGCCGGGCCTTCTCTTGGGATTGACGCTCGTGCCGCGTCATATCCTTGGCCGTTCGCCTTGAGAATCTTCAGGTTCTCCTGATGTTGTTCCCAGCTGATATAGCCGGGATGCGCATCGGGAATGCAGGCCGGCCAATCATCATTAGTTCGCGCACGCACAGTCTTCTTGCCGTCGATGGTGCGCCGATAGTGTCGCCGCCCATAGGCATAGGCGCCGGCGTAACGCGGATTGTTCAGGACGCGCACCGCGGTCGATGCGGTCAGCGGCCGAAACACCGTCTGACTGTTGTGCAGGCGTGACGGGAACAAAAGGCCTTCCGTGCGAAAGGCCTTGACGGTCTGGGAGGCGGATCCGACGCGAGCGAACGTCTCGAAGAAATGGATGATCGTCTCCCTGACTTGCGTGTCCGGATCGAGCACCACATTGCCGGAATGGTCATAGACCAGCCCGGTTGGCAGGGGACAGCGAAACTCGCCGCGCCTTGCCTTGTTGAGGATGCCTCCGCGCAGCCGTGCCTTGATCACATGCAACTCTGCTTCGCTCATGGTGCCCTTGAGACCGAGCAGGAGCCGGTCGTTGAAGCCTGCGGGGTCATAGACGCCGTCTTCATCGAGGATCAGGGTGTCGGCAAGAGCGCAGATCTCCAGCAGGCGCTGCCAATCGGCATTGTTGCGCGCCAGCCGGGAGACTTCCAGCCCCATCACGATCCCGGCGCGCCCCATGCCGACGTCGCTGACCAAACGCTGAAACCCCTCGCGCCAGGCCGCCGAAGCACCGGATTCACCCTGATCATTGTCGACGACGATAATCTGCTCGTCCCGCCAGCCGAGGCGACCGCACGTCCACGAAGCGCATATTGCCACCTGGCGCTCTCGGTGTTCTCGATGACTTGCCGCATCGAGGCGGATGTACAGGTAGGCGCTGCGTTCGACGTGATGAGGCTGGACTTTAAGGTGCGCATTCATGGTGACCTCCGGTCGTGGATGCTCATGGCTATTGTCGCAAGGACGTGAACGACGGCTGCGTGCCCGCCGTGCGTCGGCCAGGCGGTCGACGGTGGATGACTTTGTTCTTGCAGGGGATTTGCTGCTGCGGCCAGCGTCTGTGCCCATCCCCACATGCCCCGGCGCAGAAAGAGCATGAGGCCGCTACGAGCCTTGAGAGGCAGAGCTTCGCCGAGGGCTGCCCCGCGCAGCACCTCATACTGGGCCGCAATGGCCGACGACAGGATCGACGAACGCACCGATGCCGCGGCAATGTTCACCTGCCGGTTTTTTTTAATACCCGCTCGATCGTCCTGGGATGAAGCTCGACATCGAGTTCGCGGCGGACCAGCTTCGCCAGCTCCCGAGCACGAACGGGTTCGCCCGGGCCCAACTGCGCCTGAAGAAACGCCAGGACTTCGTCGTCGATTTTGTGGGGACCGCGGGGGCCCGGCTTCTTTGGTACCAGTCCCGCAATCCCGGCTGCGTCGAAGCTCGCCCTTGCCTGGTAATAGGTCGGCCTGGAAACGCCATACTCGTCGGACGCCACCGTCACCGACATGTTGTCGATGGAGACGCGCCGCAGCATCTCGTATCTGACCTGCACGGCGTCGTGCGGATCGAAGAACTCGCTGTCGCTGAACTTCGGATCGCCCACCTTCTCGGGGTTTGGATTGAAGGTGCCTTGTTCGATGAGGGCCTCCGTCTTCGAGCGCTTGCTGTCGGACATCGCCGGCTCCGAGTGTGGAAAGAAGCGTAATCGTAAAGATGTTTATGCCGCTATTGGCATCGATGTCAAGGCGGCTTGTGCGATAAATGCTGAACATGTAGCCGAAATGCTGGGATATGCTCATGATACAAACCCTCCTGCGGCATAATCCGCCTTACAGATGCGGCATAATTATCCTTACAACTTGTCGAGTGATCGCGAAGCCGATTTACCAGAAAGGCGCCCGACCAGACTGGCCAGCTCCAGCAAGTCGACAGTACGCAAGAGCGCCCGCCCATTCCCCATGACAACTTCTGGATCCGGGTTCGCAAGATCAGTCCATTGCGGGGGAACAGACCACACGGCAGTATCGTCGGCCTGCAGCAAAAGGCGTTCGCCATGCCGATTGTATCGCCTGCCGACACATGGCAGCAGCCGCGAGAACAGAGGATGAAACGGATGCGTGATCCGCACTAATTGCGTAACTGCGTTCGTAGAGTCTGCATTCCCAAGTGAGGTACAAGCGGCTGGATGAGGCGAAGTTCTGCTGGCCGCGGATCGGCCACCACCGGGTCCAGCTCAATCATGCTCAGCTCATGGCTCTG
>NZ_JAMYOU010000068.1:0-3437 GCF_040319995.1 Mesorhizobium sp. M0815
TGCGCCGGCCAGCCGGCTTAACCCTCGTACCGTTGCATATCGGATGACGGGCCGCCCTCAGGCCCAGCAATCATAGGGACTAGAGCAGGCAATCGCGCATCCGCGCCGCGATCATTTACGCTCCTTCCTTGCCGGCTCCCACGCGTTGAGCCGACAAAAACATCAGCGTGTAGGCAGCCTTGCGGCGGTCCCAGCCGGCCGACTCGGCCATATCCAGCAGGCCGTCGACCAAAGGCGCCAGCGCCGCCCTGCAATCGGTTTCATAGTTGAAATCGTTCTTCGGGCGGGTCGGCGCCGCGATCTTCCCAAAACTGTCCGTCATATCCATGGCAACACCTGCTCAGCATTCGACCCGAACCGGCAAGCCCGTGCCCGCGTTGGCGGACACGGCCCATCTGCCGTTTCGAAATCTCGCTTTGAAAGCCTGATCTTAGAAGTCCATGCCGCCACCGCCGGGCATCGGAGGCATGGGCGTTTCCTTCTTCGGCTTCTCGGCCACCATCGCCTCGGTCGTCACCAGCAGGCCGGCAACAGAGGCGGCACCCTGCAGCGCAGTGCGAACGACCTTGGCCGGATCGATGACGCCCTGCCCGTACAGGTCGCCGAACTCGTTGGTCTGGGCGTTCCAGCCATAGCCGAAGTCGGTCGTCTCGCGCAGCTTGCCGACGATGATCGAACCTTCCGCACCGGCGTTCTCGGCGATCTGGCGCACCGGCGCTTCGATGGCGCGACGCACGATGTCGACACCGGTCTTCTGATCGGGATTGTCGACGACAACGTTATCGAGCGCCTTCGCCGCCCTCAGCAGCGCCACGCCGCCGCCGGGCAGGATACCCTCCTCGACCGCCGCGCGTGTGGCATGCATGGCGTCGTCGACGCGATCCTTGCGCTCCTTGACCTCGATCTCGGTCGAGCCTCCGACGCGGATGACGGCGACACCGCCAGCGAGCTTGGCTAACCGCTCCTGCAGCTTCTCACGGTCGTAGTCGGAGGTGGTTTCCTCGATCTGCGCCTTGATTTGGCTGATGCGCGCCTGGATTTCATCCTTGCGGCCGGCACCGTCGACGATGGTGGTGTTCTCCTTCTCGATCAGCACCTTCTTGGCGCGGCCGAGCATCTCCAGCGTGACGTTCTCGAGCTTGATGCCGAGGTCTTCCGAGATCGCCGTGCCGCCGGTCAGGATGGCGACGTCTTCGAGCATGGCCTTACGGCGGTCACCGAAGCCCGGCGCCTTGACGGCCGCAACCTTCAGGCCGCCGCGCAATTTGTTGACGACCAGCGTCGCCAGCGCCTCGCCTTCGACGTCCTCGGCGATGATCAACAGCGGCTTGCTGGATTGCACGGCGGCTTCGAGCACAGGAAGCATGGCCTGCAGGTTGGACAGCTTCTTCTCGTGGATCAGCACATAGGGTTCTTCGAGTTCGACGCGCATCTTATCCTGGTTGGTGATGAAATAGGGCGAGAGGTAGCCACGGTCGAACTGCATGCCTTCGACCACTTCCAACTCAGTCTCAGCGGTCTTGGCTTCCTCGACAGTGATGACACCCTCATTGCCAACCCTTTCCATCGCCTCTGCGAGGAAGCGGCCGATCTCGGCATCGCCATTGGCAGAGATGGCGGCGACCTGGGCGATCTCGTCGTTCCTGGTCACCTTGCGGGCATTGGATTTCAGGTCGGCGACGACGGCGTCGACCGCCTTGTCGATGCCGCGCTTCAAATCCATCGGATTCATGCCGGCAGCGACCGCCTTGGCCCCTTCCCTGACGATGGCCTGAGCAAGAATCGTCGCGGTCGTGGTGCCATCGCCTGCGGTGTCGCTGGTCTTCGAGGCGACCTCGCGCACCATCTGCGCGCCCATGTTCTCGAACTTGTCCTCGAGCTCGATTTCTTTGGCGACAGTCACGCCGTCCTTGGTGATGCGCGGCGCGCCGAACGACTTATCGAAGACAACATTGCGGCCCTTTGGACCGAGCGTTACCTTCACCGCATTGGCGAGAATATCGACGCCGCGCAGCATTTTCTCGCGGGCTTCGGTATGAAATTTCACATCTTTGGCAGCCATTGGATCACTCCTTCGAATAGGCAGCTTTTCGTTGACTGGAATGCTTGTTCAGGCCCCACTCAGGCAGCCCTCTTCATCTCACCGGCGCCCTCGATAACGCCCAGCACGTCGCTCTCTTTCATGATGAGCAGATCCTCGCCATTGAGCTTGATCTCGGTGCCGGACCATTTGCCAAACAGGATGCGGTCGCCGACCTTGACATCGAGCGGCTGCAATTGGCCGCTGTCGTCGCGCGCACCGGGGCCGGCGGCAATGACCTCGCCCTCCTGCGGCTTCTCCTTGGCAGTGTCGGGGATGATGATGCCGCCGGCGGTCTTCTCGTCGACCTCGATACGGCGGACCAGGATACGGTCGTGCAATGGACGGAACGTCATGTCGTTCTCCTCTCGGGACAAACAGATTTTCGAAGATCCTCCTGACCGGACCGGCAATATCGGCCCGGCACGGGGTGCGCGACCCCTTCATCAGGCATCGCGCGCATACGAACTAGTCGCGCTTTTTTCTGCTTTCAAGAGGGTCACGCAAAAATTTTAGCACTCGACCAATGAGAGTGCCAATGTACTGTAATTGCTTGCACATTCGTCGCTCTCCCGACGCGACTGGAACCTATGTGGAACAAGAGGCGTTTTCGCGGACGGAGATTTCAACGGAAGGAAGATTGCATGACCAGCAGGGACTTTCAGCTCCAGATGCAAGGGTTTGGCCTCACCACGGCGGAGATCCATTACCGCCTACCCGATCATCGAAGCCTGCTGCAGCTCTATATCTGGCAGGAATACGATATCGCCCCTGATTTCCCGACGCTGAAGCATTTCCTTGATTTCTGGGAGCGCGAGATCGAAGGCCCGTTGCATTCGGTGCGCGTCGCCCATCATCACCTGATCCAGCCCTCCGAATGGCGGGCCGTAAACGGCATCATCACCGTCCACTGAAGAGCAAGCCGGTTATTCCTCCTCGTCCGGCCCTTGCAGCAGTTCGATCAGCATCGCTACTCTTGCCGTCGGCAGCGGTCGGCCCTCGTTCACCAGCGCCTCGTCGGCGGCGATCCAGGCCAGGGCCTCACGCAATTCCTGGACCGTCCCGTCCGTCGCCGCAATGTCGGCGATGACGGCATCGTCGACCGGGCCCAGCACAGAAATGATCTCGTCGCGTGTCATGGTCAGCTCCATCTGCGAGTGCCGGGAATGGGCCCGGCAACACAAGAATCTGGGTCTTGACCTGCGGCAGACAATAACCGGCCGGGGGAAGTCGACGTTGGCGATTGAAGCCAGCTGGCGAAACCGCCAATCTCTCCACTCTCATGATTGCTGACAATGGCCTTTGACATAAGCTGCAGCCCGCCGATCCGATCGGCGGTCGAGGCACTTGTACGGCG
>NZ_JAMYOU010000069.1:0-3411 GCF_040319995.1 Mesorhizobium sp. M0815
CCATTCTTATGCGTCGGGCGAGATTATGTGGCGGAGCTGCGCAGATGCCCGCCAAGCCTGCCAAGCCTGGAATCCTCCGCCACATAATATTTCATGCCTCTCTAACGGACGCGGGATCCCCCTGCGCCGCAATGCTGGAGGGGCAGGATGCTCGACTTCTATTTTTCGTATCGTGGGGTGCTCAAGCGCCTGCGTAGCGGTGCGCTCGGTGGCGAGATGGATCGCATCGCGAAGCATTTTTTCACGCTTGGTTATAAGCCAGCATCCGCCAAGATTTACCTGAGCCGGATTGCGCGCTTTAGCCAGTTTGCCGCGACGCGCTGTGGTCCGATGCCTATCCCTCAAGATGTCATCGACAGCTATTTGTGCACGTTTACTACTGATACTCCGCGCATCGGCGCAGTGTCGGCTCTAGGACACGCACGCCGACTGGCTCCGGAGCGGTTCATTGGTTCTGTTCCAAGTGTAGAGGATGATCCGGATGCTCCGCTTCTGGCCTCCTTTTCGGACTATCTGAGCAGGGTGCGGGGACTTGAGCCGAAGACCCGCGAAGGCGTTCTTTTGGGCGGCCGCCGCTTTCTGGATTGGCTCCGCCATCATCATCCCGACCAAGAGCTCCAAGCGTTGACGGCGGAGCATGTCTTCGCCGCCGTTGAGCATCGGCTATCGCTATCGGCGACCTCCGCCACCCGCACGGCGGAGACCTCTCACATCCGAACATTTCTTCGGTTTTTGTATTGGGCTGGCCACAATGACCAGGATCTCGCCCGCGTCGTCCCAGGGACGCCGCATTGGCGTTTGGCGCATTTTCCGCCGCGCCTTGCATGGGATGACGTTCGGCGCGCAATCGATGCGATCGGCGCAACGACGCCGGTCGACATCCGCGATCGAGCCGTCCTGTTGCTGCTCGCTACCACGGGTATTCGTAACGGCGAGCTCCGCACCATTCGGCTGCAGGATATCGACTGGCGAACTGGCGAGGTCTTTGTCCGGCGCACCAAGGGCAAGCGTGATCGGGTGGCGCCCCTCCTCGAGGAGACCGGCGCCGCGCTCGCCGACTATATCCTGCGTGCTCGACCGAAGGTGGATAGCCCATACCTGTTCCTGTCCTTCACGCCGCCCGTGGGACCGTTCAAGTACGCATCGCCTGTTTCGAGGATCGTGCGGAAGCGGTTGCAGCATGGCGGGGTCGAACTCGGGCGGGTCGCAGGTGCACATCTCCTGCGCCACAGCCTTGCCACCCAGCTCGTCAGGCAGCGAACGCCGATCAACGAGGTCGCCGATCTTCTCGGGCACCGCAGCATCAATACAACGGCGCTGTACGTAAAGGTCGCGGTCTCGCAGCTCGCCGAAGTCGCACTCCCCTTTCCGGGAGGCGTCGCATGACCGCCTTTACCCGATTACTCGGCGAGAAGGCCGAGCGTTACATCGAACTGCGCCGCTCCCTCGGTTATGCCTTCAGCAAGCAAGCTGGCACGTTGCGGGCTTTCGTCCGCTACGTTGAGCGCGCTCAGCTCGATGGGCCCGCCACTCGAACGATGGCGCTGGACTTCGTCCTGTCGTTCGGCGGCGCCGCCAACAGCCGCGCCACTCGCCACGGCGTGCTCCGCCGGTTTTACCAGTATCTCGCCGTCTATGACGTCCGAACCGAGGCCTTGGAGCGCAGAGCTTTCCCCAGATCCAGAGCGATTCCGCCTCCGCGTATTCTCAGCGAGGCTGAGTTGGCGTCGCTCATCGACGCATGTGCCCGCATTTCGCCGGAGGTTCCTCTCAAGGGCCGGACCATGGCGACGCTGATCGGATTGTTGGCGAGCTCGGGGCTGCGATCGGGCGAAGTGGTCCGGCTTGATCGTTCCGACGTCGATCTGGCCAACGGGGTCCTCCTCATTCGGAAGACGAAGTTCCGCAAGGATCGTCTCGTTCCAGTTCACACGACAACCCAGGCTGCCCTTGGTTGCTATGCCCGTGAGCGTGATGCCGCTTTTCTCATGCCCAAGGATCAGGCCTTCTTTCTCAGTTCCCGGGGCAACCGCCTCTCGGCGACTGGCCTGCAAAACGGCTTTGCTGAGGTCCGTAAGCTCGCCGGCCTTGATGGCGGCAAGCCGTTAAGGCCGCACGATCTCAGGCACCGGTTCGCCGTGACCCGCCTCAGCCTCTGGCACCAACAGCGCGCCAACGTTCAGGCGCTGCTCCCGTTGCTCGCCACCTATCTCGGCCACGCCAGTTACAGCGATACAGCCTACTACCTCACTGGCTCGGCGGATCTTCTCGCCATTGCGGCGGAACGCGCCTTCCTCGATGGAGGTGCAGCATGAGCGAACACCTGCTCCTGGCGCCGCTCCTGGAGTCCTATTTTCGCCGGCGCCTGACCAAGCAACGCAACGCGACTCCCGCGACCGTGGCCAGCTATCGCGACGCCTTGCGCATGCTGATCCTCTTTGCCGCCGCCCGGTTACGAAGGAAGCCGGCGGCATTGACGCTCGAAGACCTTGATCGAGACCTCGTTCTCGCCTTTCTCGACGAACTCGAAGAGAAGCGGAACAACTCCGTCGCCACGCGCAATGCCCGCTTGGCCGCGATCCGATCTTTCTTCCACCACGTCGCTGCCGCCGACCCGGCGTCCTTCGGCGTCGCCCAACGCGTGCTGACGATTCCCATTAAACGGACGCACATTGAGGTGACGTACCACCTCACCAAGGCCGAAGTGGACACCCTCGTTGCGGCGCCCGATCCAAAGACGCCCCGTGGTCGGCGCGACCAAGCCTTTCTGCTCTTCTTGGCACGGACCGGCGCCCGGGTCTCCGAAGCCACCGGCGTCAACGCAAACGATCTTCAGTTGGAGCGGTCGCACCCGCAAGTGCTGCTGCGCGGCAAAGGGCGCAGAGACCGCGTCGTCCCTATTTCCAAGGACCTGGCGCGAGCGCTGACGACCTTGTTGAGCGAGCGCGGGATCGCCCATCACGAGCCGCGACCGATATTCGTCGGCGCCCGCAACGAGCGCCTGACTCGTTTCGGAGCAACCCATATCGTGCGGCGTGCGGCCGCCGGGGCCGTGGTTATCAGGCCGGCCTTGGCCGACAAGCCCATATCGCCGCACATCTTCCGGCACTCCCTCGCCATGAAGCTTCTCCAGTCCGGCGTGGACCTTTTGACGATCCAAGCCTGGCTCGGGCACGCACAGGTCGCCACGACCCACCGCTACGCCGCCGCGGATGTCGAGATGATGCGCAACGGACTCGAGAAGGCGGGCGTCGCCGGCGACCACGGCGTGCGTTTCCGACCGAACGACGCCGTTCTGCAACTGCTGAACAGCATCTAAATATTATGTGGCGGAGGCAAGCTGGGTTTGGCCGGCCCTGACGGGCGTCAGGGCGGCTCCGCCACATAATCTCGCCCGACGCATAAGAATGG
>NZ_JAMYOU010000070.1:0-2688 GCF_040319995.1 Mesorhizobium sp. M0815
AACAAGACGTCAAATCCCCCGCAAAGCGAACAACCGCCGCAACCCCGCCGCCGCAAGCTTTTGCTCATGACTGCGCAACAGGTCCACAAGGGGAGAAGGGAAGAACCAGGCAGCGTCGATCAGGAGCGCGGCCTGGTCTTCTGCGGATCGTAGTGGGCAATGGCGACGACGCGCGCCGGCAGCCGCTTGCTGTGGCCGTCGAGCTTGCCGATCTCGACCTCGGTGCCAATCGCCGAATGCGCGACGTCGAGCCTGGCCAGCGCGATATTCTTGTTCAGCACCGGCGAACGCATGCCGGAGGTGACGACGCCGACCTGGGCGCGGCCGACATGCACGCAATCGCCGTGGCCGACCGCGACATTGGCGTCGATGTCGAGGCCGACCAGCTTCTTCTGGGGGTTTTCCTTGCGGCGGATCAGCGCCTCGCGGCCGATGAAATCGTCGGTCTTGGTCTTTAGCGGCACGGTGAAGCCGATGCCGGCCTCGAAGGGGTCGGTCTGGTCGGAGAACTCGTAGCCGGCAAAGATCAGCCCGGCCTCGATGCGCACCATGTCGAGCGCTTGCAGCCCCATCGGCTTCAGGCCGTGCGGCTGGCCGGCCTCCCAGATGGCGTCGAACACCTTTTCGGCGTCGCGCGGATGGCACCAGATCTCGTAGCCGAGCTCGCCGGTGTAACCGGTGCGCGAAACGACGACCGGAATGCCGTTGCCGCCGCCGATGCGGGCGACGGCAAAGCGGAACCACTCGAGCTCGTCGATCGACGGCTGCAGCGGCGAGGTCCAGATGATCTGCCTGAGAATGTCGCGGCTTTTCGGTCCCTGCACGGCGACATTGTGCATCTGGTCGGTCGATGAACGCACCAGCACGGTAAGGCCGAGTTTCGTCGCCGTTTCGCGCAGCCATTCGCCGGATAGATCGTCGCCGCCAACCCAGCGGAAATTATCCTTGCCGAGCCGAAGCAGCGTGCCGTCGTCGATCATGCCGCCATGCTCGTAGCACATGGCGGAATAGACGACCTGGCCGACGCCGAGCTTCCTGATGTCGCGGGTCAGCGTGTATTGCAGCAGCGCTTCCGAATCCGGGCCGGTGATCTCGAACTTGCGCAGCGGCGACAGGTCCATGATCACTGCATCCTGCCGGCAGGCCCAGTATTCGCCGATCGGGCCTTGCTTGGCGAAGGAATTGGCCAGCCAATAACCCTTGTACTCGACGAAGTTGCGGGTGTGCTTGGCAAAGCTCGAATGAAAGGCGGTCTCGCGGGTCATTTTCGGTTCCGAATCGGGCGTCATGCGTCTGGCGATCGCTCGCGAGAATTTGTGCTGGCCGGAATAGGTCCGCACATGGATGTCGGTCGGGTTCCAGCCATTGGCCGGCGTCGTATCGTCGGGGCAGGCGGACGAGACGCAGACGATGTCGGTCAGCGCCCGCAGCAGCACATAGTCGCCCGGCCGCGACCACGGCTCGTCGGAAACCACGACGCCATACGCGTCGATGGCCGTGTTGAAGAAGAAGTTGATCGCCATCCAGCCGGCGCGGGGCGTCACGCCCTTGTCGGCCAGCGCGCGGTTGAAATTCTCCGAGCAGTTGGGATGGCCGGGATAGCCGATGTCGTCGTAATATTTGGCAGCGCAGGCGAGCGCGAATGCATCGTGGCGGCCGCAAGTGTCCTGGATAACCTCGACCAGCGGCTCCATGTCCTGGTCATAATATTTCGAGTGCAGCCCGGGCATCGGATAGCTCGAACCCATCAGCGTGCGCGTCGTCGTCACGTCGAGCGGATGATCGCGGCCCTTGTCCAGCTTGCGCGCCGAAAAGCACTGGAAGTCGGTGCATTGGCGCCCGTCGACATCGATGATCTGCAGATAGTCGCCGGCTTTGACGAAATAGGCTTCCGCCGTCGCCGAATGGACGCGCAGATCGAGCACCGGATCGGCCAGCGGGTCGGCAAGCCGCGACTTCGCAGCTGGACGGATCGTGGCGCGGCGCAGGATGACGCTGAGCGGCGTTGCGGTATCGTGGCCGTCGACCAGCATCGGACCGCCGGGTGCAGCGACGAGCATCGAGCCGTCGCGGGCGATCGCAAAGCTCTGTTCGGTGCCGGCAGGGGTGGAGCCGCCGAAGACGCGGACCGCCTTTGCCTGATCTAGCTGTACCTGGCGACGTTCGAGGCCTCGGCGTAAGGAAGCGAGGCTATCGTCGCTATCGGCCAGCAGCGCCTTAATGCCGGCGGCATTGCTGTTCGATTTTTCGCCGAGAATACCGGGATCGGTTACGCCGGTGCTGTCCCATACCAGCAGCTCGCAGGCCTGCCCGCCCTCGACATTGCGCACAGTGATGCTGTCGCCGGCCTCGACCTCGATCAGCACCGCGCCATTGCCCTGAACCGAATAGCGCTCCATCCCGGCCGGCAGCGCGATCTGGCCTGGCCGCAGGATCAGACTCGGCCGGGGCGGTCCGGCGGCGATTACGGGGTAGGGCGACTGGCTCATCTCAACCCTGGTTTCGAGAAACAAGTTTGCCTGTGCGTGAAATTATTTTAGCGGGAAGAATAGGGCAGAAGAGCCGGAGTTGGCAAGGTGAAGGTGGCACAAGCTCCCCCTTCTCCAGTTGTGTGCGTCAAGTTCTGCAAAAATGGCGTGGCAGTAGCTGTGACGTCGGCGTGTCCGCCGCGCAGCCCCCGTGTTTAGC
>NZ_JAMYOU010000071.1:0-2676 GCF_040319995.1 Mesorhizobium sp. M0815
CAGCGCAAGATCGTTCATGGTGGGTGTGGTCTCCGGGAAATGGTTCGGATCGGCTTAAGCAACCAAATCCTACGTCATTTCAACGGCTTGCGCCACATCCACCAACCCCCATGAATTTGGTTAGGTTGATGCGGCGTGCCGCCGCCGTGAGGCCGCGCTCGCTCAGCAGCGCGTCGAGAACGACGAGAAGATTCAGATCGAGCCCTTTGAAACGCATGTCTTAGCTATCCATAGCGTGGATGCATTTGATTGAAACAAACGATTTTACCAATTTTCCGGAATGTCGCATGGACTTGGCAGGACCTCACGTGCGCCGATCACTGCCTCTATCGCGTGGCGAGTCCCTTGAGAAGAGCCCGAAAGAGGAAATCTGTCGCGTGCGGTGGAGATTGTACTGGGAATGAGAGGCAGCGCTCCGATCATGTCGAACTCTCCGACGAATGGCGGACCGGTACAATAGTTGATCGCATGGTCCGGAGCTATGAAACATCTCGATTACATATGAGGTGCCGAGTGAATACGCTGACAGCACCCACCGTCGCAGCGTTTAGCTGACGTTTGACGACGGTTCCTATCCATTTACACGCAGATTCTTGATGTGCTGGCGCAAAAGCGGGAGGCCGGCGACTTTTCTTCGTCATCGGGCTGACGCCGCAGAAGCCGGAACTCGTCCGGTTCCTATGGGCATTGGGCTTGGTCGGTCGCACAGGCTCTATGAGGGGCAATTTTGGCAACGCGACGCGACCCGGGTTTTGAACGACGCCGAAAACGCAAGCTGGAAAGGAACAAGATGGCAGATCAACTCGCCAACGAAATAATCGCCATGATCAAGAAGCGCGCCGCGTCGGAGGGCGGCATAGCGCCTGCCACAGGCGGCGAGATAACGGCTGCCACGGGACTGACTTCGCTCGGTATCGATTCACTGGGATTGGCGGACGTTCTCTGGGACCTGGAGCAGGCTTACGGCATCGAGATCGAGATGAATACGGCCGAGGCATGGTCGGATCTCCAGAATGTTGGGGACATGGTGGAAGCCGTGCGCAGCTTGCTCGCCAAGGGGGTGTGAATGGACAGGCGCGTCGTGATTACTGGGATTGGCGGGATTTGCGGGCTTGGGACCAACGCCGCCGCCATTTGGAGAGAGATGCGAGAAGGCCGCTCCGCCATCGGCCCAATCGTCAACTCCGAGCTCCATGAATTGAGGGTCAGGATCGGTGCCGAGATCAAGGCGCTGCCGGAGCATGACATCGACGGCAAGCAACTCATCTCCATGGACCGCTTCAGCCTGCTCGCTGTGCTTGCGGCGCGCGAAGCCATGCGTCAGGCCGGACTTTCCTCCAAAGAGGGAAATAGCTATCGCTTCGGTGCGACGGTGGGCGTTGGCGGCTGCGGGTGGGATGCGATCGAGCAAACCTACCGCGCCATCCTTCTGGGCGGTAAGCGTGCCGCTCTCTTGACTGTACCCAAGGCGATGCCGGGTGCCGCTGCCGGCCAGGTCAGCATGAGTCTCGGCCTGCGCGGGCCGGTCTTCGGCGTCACGTCCGCCTGTTCCTCGGCAAACCATGCGATTGCCTGCGCGGTGGACCAGATCAGGCTCGGCCGGGCCGACGTGATGCTTGCCGGCGGCAGCGAAGCGCCGCTCATATGGGGTGTGCTGAAGGCATGGGAAGCGATCCGCGTGCTTTCGCCCGATACTTGCCGGCCATTCTCGGCCGATCGCCAGGGCCTGTCGCTTGGTGAAGGCGCCGGCATGGCGGTGCTGGAAAGCTACGAGCATGCCCAGGCTCGGGGCGCCACCATCCTTGCCGAAATTGCCGGTGCCGGCCTTTCCGCCGATGCGTCCGACATCGTCGCGCCGACTGTCGAGGGGCCGGAGGCAGCAATGCGGGCCTGCCTTGCCGATGCCAGGCTGGACGCCGAGGATGTCGACTATCTCAACGCGCACGGCACCGGCACCAAGGCCAACGACCAGATCGAGACGGCGGCGATCAAGCGCGTCTTCGGTCAGCACGCCTTCTCAATGTCCATTTCTTCTACCAAGTCCATGCACGCGCATTGCCTCGGCGCGTCCGGCGCGCTCGAGTTGATCGCCTGCGTGATGGCTATCCGCGAGAGCGTCGTGCCGCCGACTGCCAATTATCGTGAGCTGGACCCCGATTGCGATCTCGACGTCACGCCCAATGTGGCACGCGAGCGCAAGGTGCGCGTGGCACTGAGCAACTCCTTCGCCTTTGGCGGCACGAACGCGGTTCTGGCGTTCAGGCAGGTGTAGAAGCCATGAGAGATGCCTCCGGCAACATTATCTCTCGCATCCAGATGCTTGCCGGATAACTATTGTGAAGGGCGGGTCATTGACCGCCTCGGCGAATGCGGGAAGTGGCAGCGGAAGCTCGACGATCCGGGGGTATCGTCTTTGCGAAATTCTTAACTGTTAAAGCGGCTTGGACGTACCGCCGCCCCGTAAAAGGTAAGTGAGGCCCTGCGGGCTCGGCTTGAGGGTCTGAAGCTGTACACGACAATGTCTGGAAGCCGCAGGGTCGGCTCTGCGCCCGTTATAGTCGCCTGAGTGCTGCCGGCCCGGCCGCGCCGCGGGCGCCGTCAACGAACTCCTTGAACCTGCGGACCTTGCCTGTCTTGGCCGACGCTTCGAAGCGCGCCGTCGTGCTGGCCTCCAGA
>NZ_JAMYOU010000072.1:0-2639 GCF_040319995.1 Mesorhizobium sp. M0815
GCTAAACACGGGGGCTGCGCGGCGGACACGCCGACGTCACAGCTACTGCCACGCCATTTTTGCAGAACTTGACGCACACAACTAAGTCGTGGGATTTATGCGACAGCGGAATCAGGATACGCGACTAGCACCCCGTGCCGGGTCAACCTCGCCGTCGGGAAGTACCGACCGGTGCGGAACCAAGCGGATTCACGCTTGTCGGCAGCGGACGCCGGCGGTGGCGGTCTGCACTCGAGCAGGCTCCCAATTAGCGAGACAAACGTCCAGAGCGGAGGCCAATCTTGGCACGCGACTTCGCCAGCCTGAACGACCGCTCTCCTCGGCTTAGTCAAGCATACCTACGGAATGATGCGCCTGGCCGGTGACAAATGAATCTCTGCTGGACCGCCGATGATATGGGGAGGCGCTCGCAAATCGCGCCCTACGCGCGGGTTGATCGGTTGAACAACATCAAAGCTTGAATATGAGAAATGCGCTAACTGTGACGGCGGTGGTCACCGTGGCTCGAGTGTCAGCAGATGTGGTAAGGGTGAGTGTCGGCGAGTAGCAGAGGTCCAGCAACAATGACTTTGAGGCGAACCAGAGCTTACGGCACATCCGGCTTGGTTCTAGCGGTTTGCACTGTGTTTGCTTGGCAGAACGCCGCTGCCGCTCAAAATTGCGACGCAGCCGCGACGCCTGGCGTCAATTGGCAAGAGTGTGACAAGAAGCTTCTCATCCTAGATGGACAGGACCTGAGTGGGGCGAACCTGTTCGGTGTTGATTTCACTTCGACCGACCTCAGGAACACCAATCTCCGTGCGGCAAATCTTGAGAAGGCAACGCTTGTGCGTGCTTCCTTGGCCGACTCGACCGCCAAAGGCGCCCGGTTCGACAGAATCGAGGCCTACAGGACCGACTTCAGCCGTATGGACGCGCAGGGCGCTGTGTTTGCGAGCGCGGAAATGCAGCGCTCGAATTTCCAGGACGCCAATCTGACCAATGTTGATTTCACAAAGGCAGAACTGGGGCGTGCGCAGTTCCATGACGCCGATATCAGCGGCAGCCGCTTCTCGTTTGCCAATCTCGCACGGGCGGACTTCCGAGGAGCGAGGTTCACCGCGCCGATAGACTTTGACCGCGCCTTTTTCTTTCTGACCCGTATCGAGGGCGTCGACCTTTCCAATTCGGCGGGTCTGTCCCAGTGGCAGCTCAACATGGCTTGCGGAGACGCCCGGACCGAGTTGCCTTCTGGCCTGACGAGGCCTGAAGATTGGCCCTGTCAATTCCAGCAGGAATAGTTGTCGGCAAGCGAACTGCGGCAATGCTGCACCCGACAGGATTCGAACCTGTAACTTCTGCCTTCGGAGGGCGCAGATCGTCCGCCAAAGTGGCACGTTTCTGCGGTATTGCTATTGGCGAAATCGCGGCCGAAGGGTGTTTGTGCCCCTTCCGTTCACCGCTACCGGTTCAATCGAACCGGTAGCTCCTGTCCGAATAAGTGGCAGCAACTCTTGTATCGTCGAGAATGACTACCATCGTCGTGATTATCATTCAGAAGCCTGGCACCAACGCGTCGATCATACTCGCCTCGCAGCACTTGACATAGGCCGCGGCATCTTGGGGGCTTAAGCTTTCGTCGGTCAAACGCCTGTCGAATGCATCTAGAGTATCCGTCTTGGTCAAGGAAGGGATGGCGACCATTTCCGGTCGTCCCTGATGAGGGCGTTAGCGAGAACGACGAGCTTTCTCATGATGGCGGTTAAGGCGAGTTTTGCAGGTTTTCCGCCGTCTCGGAGGTCTTGGTATTTTGTCTTGAGTGACTGATTGAAACGGACCGCGACGAGGGCTGGCATGTAGAGCGCCTGCCTGACCGACGATCTTCCTCCCCGGATGAAGCACTTGCCCTTCCACTGCCCCGACTGGCGATCGACCGGTGCGAGGCCGGCGAGGCTTGCGACCTGCTTGTTGGCAAGGGTTCCCAACTCCGGCATGTCGGCGATGATGGCGAAGGCTGTGACATCGCCAAGGCCTGGGATACTAGTGAGGATGTCGAAGCGACGATCTGGCTCGCGGGCGACCAGCGTACGACATTCGGCGTCGATCGCATTGATCTGGGTGGTGATTTGCCTGAGCCGCTGCTCGGCCTGGCGCTTCAAAAGCGGGATGGTCAGGTTCTTCTGCCTGTTCTGGGCGGCGGTACGGTCCTTGACCAATGCGCGGCGCGCTGCGACGAGTTCGCAAAGCGTATCAAGGGTGTCGCTGCGGATTGGTCGGATTTGCGGCGTCATCAGTTCGCCGAAGCGGGCGAGCATGGCGGCGTCGATGCGATCGGTCTTGGACAGTCGGCCGGCGGCCTTCGCGAAAGCGCGCGTGTGCAGCGGGTTCATCTTGACCAGCGGCAGGCCCTTGGCACCCAACGTGCGCTCGAGCAGCCGGTGGTAGGCGCCCGTCGCTTCGTAGACAATGCGGCTGGGGCAAGCGGAGCCAGCCAGCGCAGCAGCTCGCGCAGGCCGTTTGCGTCATTGGCGAATTGCCGCTCCGTCCCTTCCGGCAGGAGATGGACGTCGAGGCGAGGAACTGTCAGGAATTCTGTGCGCGAGGCCGGTTTCGTCATTGGCTGACGAACCTTTCGCCGAAGACGACGGCGAACTGGGTCT
>NZ_JAMYOU010000073.1:0-2625 GCF_040319995.1 Mesorhizobium sp. M0815
TGCGGATTTCACTAAATTGGGACAGCCGTTTCAGTAAATCGCGGACAATCGTTTCGCTAAGTCGCGGACAACGGAAGCGATCGAGTTCCGGTTGCCTTGTTGCTGTTAGGAGTGATTGATTTCGGTTATTTCGCTGCCGGTCAAGAGCGTCGATGGTTTTCGCTTTCGCATGCTGTCGCCTTCGAGCGTTATGCGGTGCGCATTGTGAACGATACGGTCCAGGATCGCATCGGCTAAAGTGACCTCTCCGATCATTTCATGCCAGGCGGCCACAGGAAGTTGAGCCGTGATCAGCGTCGATTTCCGCCGGTATCGCTCCTCGAAGATTTCGAGCAGATCGAGGCGCTGCCTGTCGCTCAGCGTATGCGTTCCCCAATCGTCGAGGATCAGCAGCTGGACGCGAGCGAGTTTATCGATAAGGCGCGGGAAGCGTCCGTCGAGCCTTGCAAGTGCGAGATCCTCGAAGAGCCGTGGCATGCGAACGTAGAGCACGGAATAGTCCAGACGGGCCGCCTGTCGTCCGAAGGCGCAGGCAATCCATGTCTTTCCGGTGCCCGTTTGGCCTGTCAGAATCAAGTTCTCGTTTGCCTTCAGCCATGCCCCCTGCGCCAAGGATAAGACGTTCCGGCGATCAAGGCCGCGGTGAGTGCTAAAATCGATGTCTTCGATCGAGGCATTGGCAAAACGCAGCTTTGCTGTTGCCAACCGATTGGTCAGCCGTTTGTCTGTTCTCAGTGCGATCTCGCGGTCGAGCATCAGGCCGAGCCGCTCGTCAAAGCTGAGGTCGTTTCCATGGACCTGCTCGGCAAGCTCGCGATAGGCCGCGACCATTCCGGCAAGGCCGAGCGTGTGCATTTGATCAAGGGTTGGATGTGTCAGCATCTGGGTGTTTTCCTTTCTCATTGATAGTAGGTTTTACCGCGGATATTGCCGTGCGGCGGTGCCGGCTTGACGGCCTCGCTCACGGGCGCAGCTTGGTCGAGACCAGATTTGAGAATGTTGGCGACGGACGAATAGCTCATTGCATTGATGGTCAAGGCACGCTCGCACGCCATTTCCAGGCGATCGGATTTGTAGCGTCGCGCCAAGGAAAGGACGCCCTGCGCGGATCGATAGCCTTGTTCCGGATGCGGGCGGTCACTCAGCAGACGCTCGATAAATATCGCCGTATTGCTCCCGACTTTTGCCGCTTCCTTGCGCAACGTGTGAGGCGTCGTGTTTGCATAGCGCTGGTGGGACTTCGGCATATGCTCATTGACGGTAATATGGCCCGAGCGCTGCGAGCTTCTGATGTGGCTGGCGATCCGCTTATGGTCAAAGAAGATCTCGACCGCCCGGTAGGTCAGTCTCACATCGACCCGCCTGCCGATCAGACCGTGCGGCACGGAGTAGAAGGTCTTGTCGACTTCGACATGATAGTCGGGATGGACCTTGGCGACTTTCCATTCTGCATATTCAAACGGTGTTGCCGGCAGTGGCTTGAGCTGGGTGCGTTCGATCTCATCAAACAACGCACGGCGGGATTTGCCATAACGGCGCATGGTCCGGCCGTTGAGGTCTTCGATCAAACTGCTGATCCGGATATTGAGATCAGCAAGGCTGAAGAAGCGTTCATTTCGAAGCCTGGCCAGCACCCACCTCTCGACGATTAAAACTGAACCTTCGGCGGATGGCTTATCCCGAGGACGTTTTGGCCGCGCTGGCAGGATGGTCGTATCGTAGTGCTCGGCGAAGGCGGCGAAGGTCGCATTTAACGTCGGCTCGAACCAAAGAGCCTTGGCAACCGCGGATTTGAGATTGTCGCAGATCGTCCTCTTCGTCGCGCCGCCGAAGTAACTGAAGGCCCGTTGGTTCGCTTCGATCCAATCCGGCAGCTTCTGGCTGAAGCTCGCATAAGAGAACGTCAATTGAGACGCGCTCAGCACCGCGACGTAAATCTGCGCTGCGCGGATCTCTCCTGTCGACGGGTCGACGACGGGGATCGTGTGGCCAGCATAGTCGCACTCCATGGCGACGCCAGCAACGTGCCGGCTGCGATAGCTGGGTTTGACGCGGCTTTCGTATTCGGCAAAACGGCAGCAGAACCAGGTGTAGCCATAGCCGTCCAGATGGCTCTCACGATATTCCTGCCACAGCAGATTGAGCGTCACGCCCTTGCGCTTCAGCTCGCTGGCAATCTTCGGCCAGTCCGGCTCATCGATGTCACGCGGCGGCCGTCCCATCCGGCGAAAGAGCCGTCGCTCCAGAACCTCGTCATCGTCCAGTCCAGGGGGCCGCGGCCAGACCGCAAGTCCGGCTTCCCGTGCCCGCAGCAGATACGTCGATACCGACGTCTTGCTGATCTTCAAACGCTCCGAAACGGCCCGCACAGGGAGTTCCTGCTCGAACGTCAGCCGCAGTATCGATCGGATGTCCTTCACGCTCGTATGTCTCGCTCGCTTCCGTCTCGGCATTGATGTCCTCGCTTCGAATACGAGGGCAAAATGCCAGATCGGCGCTCACGAAAATCGACCTAATTCCGCCGCCTGTTTTGTCCGCGACTTACTGAAATCCCTGTCCCGAACTTACTGAAATCCGTGTCCGCGACTTACTGAATTCCTTGTCCGGGACTTTGCGAAACCCGCA
>NZ_JAMYOU010000074.1:0-1539 GCF_040319995.1 Mesorhizobium sp. M0815
CTAGTCCCTATGATTGCTGGGCCTGAGGGCGGCCCGTCATCCGATATGCAACGGTACGAGGGTTAAGCCGGCTGGCCGGCGCAGAGCCTCATGCATAGGAGACGGGCCATATGGACCATATCAGATTTGTCGGTTTGGATGTTCACAAGGAAGGGATCTCGGTCGCGGTGGCGGAGAGCGGACGCTGCGGCTCGGTGGACTATCTCGGGGAGATTGCTAATGACGCTAATGCCGTGAGCAAGCTGTGCGATCGCCTCGGACGGTCCGGCAAGCGGCTGGCGTTTTGCTATGAGGCCGGCCCGTGCGGCTATGGCGTTCATCGCCAACTGACGCGCCTCGGCCATCGGTGCGACGTGGTGGCGCCGTCGCTGATTCCGCGGAAGCCTGGCGATCGGGTGAAGACGAACCGTCGCGACGCCACCATGCTCGCCCGCCTTCATCGGGCCGGAGAGTTGACCCCCGTCTGGGTGCCCGACGCCGATCATGAAGCCATGCGCGACCTGATCCGGCTGCGCAGCGTCGTGCGACAGGTGGTGACGCGAGCGCGCCAACATCTTCAAGGATTTCTGCTGCGTCACGGGCGCAAGCATGAGCGTGGGACGGCCTGGCGAAAGGCTTACCGGCGATGGCTTTCGACATTGGCCTTCGACCATCCCGCCCAGCAGATCGCATTTCAGGATTACGTCGATGCCGTCACGGATGCGGAACGGCGCCTGCAGCAGGTCGAGGAACAGATACTCAGCCTGCTCCCGGAATGGAACCAGCGCCCGGTCGTTGACGCCTTGCAGGCGATGCGCGGCATCGCGCTGATCAATGCCGTGGTGCTGGTCGCGGAGGTCGGTGACTTCACACGCTTCTCAACCCCCCGCCAGCTCATGGCCTATTTCGGCCTGGTCCCCGGAGAACAATCGAGTGGCGAGACCGTCTGGCGCGGCGGCATCACCAAGACCGGCAACACTCATGCCCGGCGCGCGCTGGTCGAAGCCGCCTGGGCTTACCGGATGAGAGCGCGCATCAGCCGGCACAAGGTCGACCGGATCGAGGCGCTGCCAAAAGTCGTTCGCGATATCGGGTGGAAAGCGCAAGTTCGACTGTGCACCCGATATCGTCGGCTGAGCGCGCGCGGCAAGAATGCGAACGTCGTCAATGTCGCCATCGCACGCGAGATGGTGGGCTTCATCTGGTCGATCGCCTGCACAGTTCAATCCGCGCCAAAGGCGGCGTGACCACTATTTGACAGACAGCCAGCAGAGGAGATCGCAAAAACCCAAACATCAGCCTCGGCGCGATATGCGGCGCTGGAGGCGGGACAATGCCGGGGAGCCCTCGTCCCCACTATGAGCCTCGACGCTCGCCACCTAGACAGAGGCAGCCCCAAACGAAACCAGGTCATGCGGCTCGACCCGCGGATGAGAGATTGTTGACCGACGTTCAAGTCCCGCCTCTTGCACCTCATATCCGCCGTACAAGTGCCTCGACCGCCGATCGGATCGGCGGGCTGCAGCTTATGTCAAAGGCCATTGTCAGCAATCATGAGAG
>NZ_JAMYOU010000075.1:0-1429 GCF_040319995.1 Mesorhizobium sp. M0815
AGTTGTGTGCGTCAAGTTCTGCAAAAATGGCGTGGCAGTAGCTGTGACGTCGGCGTGTCCGCCGCGCAGCCCCCGTGTTTAGCGGAGCGGCGGACACACGGCGGTGCTCAGGCGGCCAATGCTCTCAGGCTCTCCTTCTTGTGCTCGCGCAGATGATCCATGTTGAGATAGCGGGTCGCCTCGAGCCAGTTCTCGTGGATCTCGACCGCCAATGCCCGAACCAGCCGCAGGCAGCTCCGCGGGTTGGGGAAGATGCGAACGACCAGGGTGCGCCGCTTGATCTCCTGGTTCAGCCGCTCCAGCATGTTCGTCGACTTCATGTGCTTGTGGTGGGCAAGCGGCAGCCGATAGAAGCTCAGCGTCTCCTCGATGTTGTCTTCCACCCAGTTGACCAGCTTCGGGTATTTGGCCTGCCATTTGGCGATCCACTGCGCCAGGTCGCGTTTGACCTCGGCAAGGTCGCGCCGGTCGTAGAACCATCTGAGCTCCATCAGGCAATCGTCGTCGACCTTGCGCGGCACGTAGTCGAGCGCGTTTCTGAGGAAGTGCACGTAGCAGCGCTGCCAGACCGCTTCGGGCAGCACTTCGCGGATTGCCGCCCTGAGCCCCGGATGGTCGTCGGAGACGACGAACTCGACGCCGGCGAGCCCGCGATTCTTGAGCCCCGTCACGAACTCGCGCCAGCTCGAATGGCTCTCCCGGTTGGCCAGCTCCACGCCCAGGACCTGGCGCCGGCCCTCCCAATCCACGCCGATCGCCACCAGCACCGCCTGGCTGGCGATCACGCCCGCCTCGCGAGCCCGTTCATAGCGCGCGTCCAAGATGAGATACGGATAGCTTTCCTCGAGCCGCTGCGTGAAGAACGCCTTGAGCGCCTCATCCAGCCGCATCGTCGCCTCGCTCACCGTCGAGGCCGAGAAAGAGTGGCCGCACAATTCCTCCGTCACCGCCTTCACCTTGCGGGTCGAAACGCCTTGTACGTACATCTCGACCAGCGCCGACACCAAGGCCTTCTCCGAACGCTGATAGCGCTCAAACAACTCCGTCGAGAACCGGCCCGTCCGATCCTGCGGAACGCGAAGTTCCAGCACCCCAACCCGCGTCACCAGCTTGCGCTCGTAATACCCGGACCGGTAACTCACCCGCTCCGCCGTCCGCTCGCCTTTCTCGGCCCCGATCGCCTCCGTCATCTCGGCTTCCAGAGCCTCCTGCACGACAGTCTGCAATACCTGGCGAAAGCCGTCCTCATCCGACAGCAGCAACGCTTTCAACTCGCCCCTGCTCAGTTTAACTTCTCGATTGGTCATGGCACTTCCCCTTCCACGGGAATCGGTGATTGCAACGTCACCACCGTGCCATGGCCGCTCGCCCTTCAGAGCAAGCGCCGTTCTCTCTCCAAAACTTTTTGCAGAACCTTCAGGACACTATC
>NZ_JAMYOU010000076.1:0-1272 GCF_040319995.1 Mesorhizobium sp. M0815
CCTCGCAAAGGCTTTGCGGCCCATCTCGAACGGGTCGAGGTGGTCATCGAGCCCGAAACGCCTGCTGGCTGCGAAGCGCTGGAAAAGATCCTGATCGGCGAGGACGTCTCCGAACGGCTCGATGTCACCCCGGCGAAGTTCCGGGTGATCGTTACGCGTCGTCCCAATATGCCTACAAGGGCTGGGACGGCGTCATCCAGGCAGCCGCGCCCGCCCGCATCATCGAAAGCGGCATTCCGACCGAAGCGCTGCTGGCGCAGATCGCGGTGTCGAAATACGCCGATGGCCTGCCGCTCTACCGCCAGGAAGCGATCTATGCCCGCGATCAGGTCGAGATCGACCGGTCACAGATGGCGCAGTGGATGGGCAAGCTCGGCTTCGAGCTCGAGCCGCTCGCCGATTACGCACTGGCTCGCATCAAGCAGGGTGAGCGGGTCTTTGCCGATGAGACCACGCTGCCAACGCTGGCGCCGGGATCTGGCAAGGCCAAGACGGCCTACCTCTGGACCTATGTCCGCGATGATCGGCCCTTTGGCGGCAGTGGACCGCCCATCGTCGCCTACCGCTTCGAGGACAGCCGCGCCGGCGAATGTGTCGCCCGTCATCTGGACGGCTATCGCGGCATCCTGCAAGTCGACGGATACGCCGCCTATAACCGGCTGGCCCGATCCGATCGGGGCAATGACGGCGTGATGCTGGCGGCGTGCTGGTCGCACGTGCGGCGCAAGTTCTACGAACTGCATGCCGCAGGCTCCTCCGTTATCGCCTCGCAGACGGTGGCGCAGATGGCCCCACTGTGGGCCGCCGGGGAGGCCGTACGCGGCCAGGACCCGGCAGTACGGATAACTGCGCGTCAGGAGAGATCCGCCGTCATCGTTGCCGCTCTCTTTGCGCTGTGGGAAAAGGAGCTGCCCAAGCTGTCGGTAAAATCGAAGCCGGCCGAGGCGATCCGCTATGCACTCGGCCGGCGTGCCGCGCTGGAGCGCTTCCTCACTGACGGCCGGATCGAAATCGACTCCAACACCGTCGAGCGCGCCATCCGGCCGCAGACAATTACCCGAAAGAACAGCCTCTTCGCGGGCAGCGACGGCGGCGGACGGACATGGGCCACCATCGCCACCCTGCTGACCACCGCCAAGATGAATCAGGTCGATCCGCACGCCTGGCTCACCCTGACCCTCGAGCGCATTGCCAATGGCTGGCCAAACAGCGATATCGACGCCCTCATGCCATGGAATTACCAGCGCTGAACGGCCTCAGCTGCCCGCTTAC
>NZ_JAMYOU010000077.1:0-982 GCF_040319995.1 Mesorhizobium sp. M0815
GAGAGCTACTTTGGCGCGGTGCCTGATCCACGCGCGCCCAACGCCACGCACCGGCTTGGCGACCTGATCGTGATGATGATCGCAGCAAGCCTGTGCGGCGCCAGCAATGCGACGGAATTTGCCCTGCTCGCGCAGGAGCGCAAGCAGGCGCTGTCGCGGCTGATCGACTATGACGCAGCCCCCAGCCACGACACCTTCTCGCGGCTGCTGCGCCTGCTCGACCCGGAGGCCTTCGGTCGCGCCTTTGCTGCCTTTGCCGCAGCTTTCGCCCGAACCAGCCGAGAGACGCCCGAGGTGGTGTCGCTTGACGGCAAGGCTTTGCGGCGGGCCTACGAGAAGGGCTTGGCAGCCAGTCCGCCGTTGACGGTGTCGGCCTTCGCCGCCGAGACCCGGCTGTGCCTGGCGGCAGTCTCGCCGAGCGATGGTGAGAACGAAGTCGAGGCCGCGCTCAAGGTCGTCGAACTCATTGATCTTACGGGCAGATTGGTCACCGCCGATGCGCTCCACTGCCACACCCGCATGGCTGCGGCCATTATCCAAAGAGGTGGCGATTACCTGCTTGCGCTGAAGGGCAACCGTCGTCATTGGCTGCGCCGTGCCAACCTGCAACTGGCCGACGCCACCCCTTCCATTGCCGAGCGCACCGATGGCCGCAACGAGTGGCGGCAGGCCGAGATCGTGGCGGCGGCCGAGCCGCTGATGCCTGGCCACCAGGCCTTCATCCGCATCACCAGCCGGCGCGATCAGGCCAGACCTTTGATGCGCCTGTTCATGGCCTCCACGCTCATGTCGCCGCAGCGGGCGCTCGACCTCACCAGAGCTCATTGGCAGATCGAGAACGGCCTGCATTGGATGCTCGATGTCCATCTCGATGAGGATCTCAGCCGTGCCCGCAAGGACAATGCTCCCGCCAACACAGCCCTTCTCAATCGCCTCGCCAGAAACATCCTTCAGGCCGCCGATGCTGCCAAAGTTCCCATCA
>NZ_JAMYOU010000078.1:0-840 GCF_040319995.1 Mesorhizobium sp. M0815
CTAGGGTCAGGACCCATTAATTTGTTGAGTTGATCTCTGTTGGGTGATTCAAGGTGGCAGGAGGTGCCGCCTTGAGTGATTTGCTGATGTTGACGCCGGAGCAGATGCGCCGGATCGAGCCCTATTTTCCTTTGTCGCATGGTGTGCCGCGTGTAGATGACCGCCGGGTGCTGAGCGGCATCCTGTTCGTGATCCGCAATGGTCTTCGCTGGCGAGATGTCCCTTCCGACTACGGTCCGCACAAGACCATCTACAACCGCTTCATCCGCTGGAGTCGGCTGGGTGTGTTCAACCGCATCCTGGCGGAACTGGCCGCGCAGGGCGGCGAAACGGACAATTTGATGATCGATGCCACCCATCTCAAAGCGCATCGCACTGCCGCCAGCCTCCTTAAAAAGGGGCTCTATCCCGATGTATCGGACGCAGCCGAGGCGGACTGACCACCAAGCTGCAAGTGGTCTGTGACGGCAAGGGACGTCCGCGGCTGCTGCATCTGAGCGAAGGGCAGGCCAATGATCACAAGACTGCTGCGGCAGTGATCGAGGATTTGCCCGCCGCCAACGCCCTGCTCGCCGATCGGGCCTACAGTTCAGCGGCCTTCCGCCAGGCGCTCGTCGAGCGCGGTATCACGCCATGCATCCCACCCCATGCCAAGCATCGTGTTCAGCACAGCTACGATCCTGTCCTATACCGACAACGCCACAGGATCGAGAACATGTTCGCACGCCTCAAAGACTGGCGACGCATCCACACCAGATACGACCGATGTGCTCACACCTTCCTGTCGGCGATCGCATTCGCTGCAGCCTTCATCTTCTGGATCAATGAGTCCTGACCCTA
>NZ_JAMYOU010000079.1:0-716 GCF_040319995.1 Mesorhizobium sp. M0815
GTGGTCGTTGCCACCGTGCGCGGCGATGAACATGGCGACGGCCGACCGGCAATAGGATTCGATTTCGTTGTCGTCCTCTGCTCTCGCCTCATCGAAGCGTGCGATAATCAGGAGATCGGATCCTTTGATAAGCGCGGCAAACAAGCGGGCGGACCGGAGAGGGTCGGTCACGTTCAGAACCGCCTTCGCGTGCAACTGACGCAACAGGGCCTCGATTTGGGCGATGACATGGGCGGGGCCGGCTTCGTAATGGAGCTTGCTTAACGACTTTTGATTCGTCTTGTCGGCCATGATCATGGCTTCGACACTGCGGACGTCCGGGTTCAACAGCGTGCGAAGCAGGGATGATCCCACCGCCATGAGCTGATCTTCGGCCGAACCGTCGACGCCTTCAAAAAGGGCCTGTGGTGCAAACTGATGGCAGCGGGCCGCGATGGCCGCGCTGAACAGCGCCTCCTTGTTCTCGAAGTGCCGATAGATGCTGAGCTTGGATATCTTCGCTCGCTGGGCGACCTTGTCCAATGTCGTCGCATGAAAACCCAATTCCTCAAAGAGTTCGCACGCGGCGTCGACTATCGTTTGGCCAAGCGCCTCATTGGCGGGCCGGCCGCGCCGGCCCTGGCTGTTTTCGGTCACGACAATTCCAGTCCTTGACAGTATCATAATTCTTGAATTACGATACCACGCAGTGTCAAAAATGTGCAAGCCAGGCCCAA
>NZ_JAMYOU010000080.1:0-640 GCF_040319995.1 Mesorhizobium sp. M0815
AAGTGCTCGTCGTGTTCAAGAGCGAATATCGTGCGGTCAAGAACGACGCGATCGAAGTGTCGATGCCGATCGGGCTTTACACCGGCTTCGAGGTTACCGCGCCCTGCGGCCTTTGTTCGCCGGACGGCATCATCGGCTTGCTCGATGTACCGAACACTTTCCTCGATCCGGATCGTATGAAAGCCGGGCTGTTGTGGTTCACCCGCGGTTTTGTCGAATACCAGTTTCCCAATAATGCCAAGCTCGCCAATGCCGAGATCACCGAGCTCGAAGTGGCGATAGAGCTGTCTTCGGAAGTGCCGGGCACCAGCGCCGATTGGCCCTCGGACATCACGCTGACGATCAATGGCGTCGATGTCGGCACCTGGACGTCGCCGGGGGATTTCGGCGACAAGCGCGGCGTCTTCACGCCGTCCTGGTGGAAACTCAAGGGTTCGCAATACGGCAAGCTCAAGAACTGGCGAATTGCCAATGACGGCACCTATGTCGACGGCCTCAGGATTTCCGAAACCGGCCTCGCCGCACTCGATCTGAAGAGCCATCATTCAATCCGCGTCCGTATCGGCGTCAAGGACGACGCCAAGCGCCCCGGCGGGATCAACATTTTCGGCAAGGGCTTTGGAAATTACGATCAGGACAT
>NZ_JAMYOU010000081.1:0-621 GCF_040319995.1 Mesorhizobium sp. M0815
ACCCCGACATGAGCCTTGTAGCCGAAGGTGAAGCCGCCCTTGCCCTGCCGCGCGGTAATGCGGGCATCTGGATCCTTCGACGGCCGCTCAAGCGTCGGCGGTGACGAGACCGCATTGATCAGCGTGGCATCCAGCATCGTGCCACGCTTCAGGATCACGCCGGCCTTCTCCAACTGCCGGTCCAGTTCGCCAAACAACTTATCGAGCAGACCTTCGCCGACAAGCAGATTGCGAAAGCGCGAAAGCACCGTGTGATCGGGAATGCTCTCCTCCAGCCCGAGCCCGGCAAAGCGCCGGAACGACAGCCGGTCGCCAAGCGCCTCTTCCAACTCACGGTCCGAAAGCCCGTAGAGCGATTGCAACAAAAGCGCCTTGAACAGGACCAGCGGTGGCCAAGCCGCCCGACCCGGACCGCCATCACGCAGCGGGTTGAGCAGTTTCTCAAACCGATACCACTTCACAAGACCCGACAATCGGTCGAGCGGCGAAGTGCCGCCCACAAGCTTGGTGCCTAGAAAAGCCTCCGCCAAGCTCAACTGGCCCGTCTGCTTCACTGCCATCGCGATTCCCTCAGACCGTCCACCTCAGAGAATCACAATCAGCGAATTACGCAACAGGCCC
>NZ_JAMYOU010000082.1:0-589 GCF_040319995.1 Mesorhizobium sp. M0815
CCTGACGAAGCCCTCGTCCCTGATCTTGACCCGTATGGCATCGAAGAAGACGAGCGGATATACCGCGTCCAGCGGCCGGTTCTGCCACTCGGCCACTTCCTCCAGGACCGCATCGGTAACCGCCGAGATCAGGTCCGGCGACACGTCGATGCCGTAGAGCTCCTCCAGATGGCCGCGGATCTCGCGCACTGTCATGCCGCGCGCGTACATGGAGATGATCTTGTCATCGAAATCGGGAAAACGGCGCTGGTATTTGGCGATCAGCTTCGGATCGAAGGTCCCGGCCCGGTCGCGCGGGATCGACAGCGTCATCTTCGACGTGCCCGTCAGCACCGACTTCCGCGAATGGCCGTTGCGGCGATTGACGCTGCCGTCGGTGCGTTCGTCCTCAAGGTGCTCGTCGAGTTCAGCGTTCAGAATCCGTTCCGAAAGCGCCTTCTTCAGGTCGTCGAGCAATCCGTCCTTGGCAAACACCTCATTCGGATCGCGGCCGGCAAGCAGTTGGTCCAGAAGTTCCTTCTCAATAGCCATGCGATGATTCTCTCCTTTCCATCATCATGGCCTCGCGCACAGAATTCCCGACAGTCCC
>NZ_JAMYOU010000083.1:0-534 GCF_040319995.1 Mesorhizobium sp. M0815
CACAGCCTGGCGGACATGATCGGCTTTCGCATGAAGATGATCGCCGCCGGCTACGAGGACGGCAACGACGCCAACCGGCTGCGCCGCGATCCGGTCTTCAAGATGGCCCAGGATGCGCTGCCGTCGGGTCGGGATCTGGCGTCGCAATCGACGCTGTGCCGGCTGGAGAACCTACCCGGCGTGCGGGAGCTGGTCGCGATGGGACGGGCGATGGTCGATCTCTATTGCGCCTCGTTCCGGCAGGTGCCGAAGCGGATCGTACTCGACATTGACGACACCTTCGACGCTGTGCACGGAGGCCAACAGCTTCGCCTGTTCAATGCCCACCATGACGAGTACGGCTTCCAGCCGATCGTCGTGTTCGATGGTGCGGGACGGTTCGTCAGCGCGATCCTGCGACCGGCCAAGCGGCCGAGTGGGGCTGAGATCCGCCCCCACCTGCGCCGTCTGGTGCGGGCGATCCGGATCAACTGGCCGAACATTCGAATCCTGCTCCGCGGCGATAGCCATTATTGCAACCCGCAGGTCATCGAC